>CAZJRA010000219.1:0-3395 GCA_964548335.1 uncultured Flavobacteriaceae bacterium
ATAATATCTCGGTTTGCACTTTATCATTTCGCTCTTTCTATAGTTGTAAATCTCGAAATCTCGATTTTACGAAGCTTTCAACCGAAGTAGAAATAGTTATATTTACGATGAAAACGGAGTGGATTAATACCATTTTCTACTAAAAAGCCGAATAATGATGTCAAAATTTATTTCCGCCTGAAAACGTATTTTACTACTATAATTAGGTTGTCCAATTTCCCAACCTAGATTAGAGTAAACAGGGAAGAAGACCTCAAAGAAATCATCGAGTAAGCTCACCTGAATTCCTGAGTCATATACCACACGACCCGAAAGTTCTGAACTCTTTATATACCCTAGGTCTCCATAACCATAAATATATTTCCATAAGGTAGTACTCGCATTTGTAGTTAGGATATATTGGTTCGCAAAAGGGTCGGGTAGTCTTGACTTAAAACCTCCTTCTGCAATAATAATCTGCTGACTAAATATTCCGCTGTCGTCTGAGCGTGCGTAGTAGTTAAAGTCAAACAAGTAATCGGTAGGTCTGTCCAACGCAAAACTAAAGAAATCGCCGTTTTCTCTCGTTCTGTTATAAAGGAATGACCCCCCAAAAAAGCGTAGGTTTAATTGTCTATTGTTTAAAAAAAGATGCCTATAAAAAGCAGTCGTGCTTACTTTTCCAAAATTGCGTGCAAATTGTAGATCTGCATTCCAATTAATAGTATTTATAATACCTGGATTGCTATTGCTATACCTAAAGTTAAGTACCGAATAGTCGGGATCATCACTCTGAAACTGTGGGTCAGGGCTTGGGTCCCTATTAATACTAAGTAAACGAGCAGACAGGAATTGGCGCCTGTCAGAACGTAAGTCTTTGGGCCTAAAACCTAGACTTATAAACGGAGACGTTCTCCTAAATAAGAGCCCTGGTGCGTAGGAAAAAGTGTTTCCTGAAATACCATAGCGCAAGCGATACAACTTGCCATAATTTAGATTGTGAGTATAGGAGATAAACGCACTTCCTATAATTTTTTTAGAGCGCAATCCATATCGAGGTTCTACTTTATAGCGTAAGCCTTTGGTTAATATTGTGGTATTATACATTTTTAAACCAGGTGTGATACCGTCATATACATTAAAGTCAAAGGTAGGTTGGAGGAAAACTTGACTTTTTGCAGGATTCTCGAAGTCTTGAAAGAGCTTAAACTGTAACGGTTTATCTAGTCCTAAAATAGCTTTTGGGTTCTTATAATTATCACGTAAGTTGTACTCAGGAATGACCTTGTCGTAATTGAGAATAAGCCTGTCTACACTTTCTTTTGGGTAGTAAATAGATTTTTCTTTGTCTATGTTTTCTACCCATCTTTTAGAAACAATACTGTCGTTCTTAAACCCAAAAATAGAGATAGGCATTGTATTTTTTCGTTTGTTTTTAATGGTAACCTTAAGAGAATCACCTATTTTTTTAGTCTTCTTAATCTTAAAATCGATTTGTTTACGTGTTGTGAGATAGTCTGTAAAGAACCAATTTATGTCTTTAGAAGTGTTCTTTCTTAAGATATCTTCTAGTTTAGAAGAGGTAACGGTTTGTAAAGAAAATGTCTTATAAAACTCTTTAATACTACTGTCTAGTTGCTCGTGACCTATAAAATCACCTAGATAATTAAGTCCTGCGCCTGTTTTATAGGAAGTTCCTATATTCTTATTGTACTTTATTAAAGAGTCATAAGGAGTTGTGATGGGTTGGTCTATATTAAGTCTCGCCGAATGCATATAGAGCATATTAAATTGGTCTGTAAACCTCAATTTAGAAACGTGAAACTGATTTATTAACCAATACTTATCTAGTTTTCCAACAATCTTTAAGTCAGGGTAAAAGGTGTTTAGATATTTCTGAAATAAGTATACCTTAATACCATCTAATGCCCATCTATCTTTTCTTGGATTTACTAGTATTGTATTGTTTATATAATTATTAATACTCGTTTTAACTAGCTTAATCTCGTATTGAAACCCTTCCGGGAAAGGTCTTACGTATTCCGGTAGTTGATTAAGACCGTATACAGGACTTTCTTTATAATCTATATCAGATACAATTAACTTTTTATGAGGGTAAGCGCCTAGGTTTTTATCTAGAAATTGCGCCATACGGTCTACTATAAGTGCTTTTATTTGTGGCGGTACAGATTTATGCTTAAGATTAGTTTCTAAGGTAAGGTAGTCGGTTTCTGTAGTTTCAAACAAAGGGCTTTTTCGTATAAATAGGCGAGTGCGCACACGGTTTTCACCTCTTAACTTTAAAGTATGACTAGCTGTAGTATCATTGTTGGGAACGATACTCGTTTCCAAATCTGTAACCACTTTATAATCTGTGGGAAGCGAAAAATCAATCTCAAGATTAGATTTAGGAAAATAACGGTCATCTAAGTTCTTGTTACTGTAGTATTCCCATTGTCCGTTTTCAAATGGGGCAGGGGTTATAAACCAATATCTTAAATTATAATCTCCCGTACGCGTGACACCGTATCTCGTAAACTTAGTATTGGGAAGTATCACTTTATAATCTAATTGAAGAGTATAGCTTTCTCCCGGATAAATAGCTTTGTCTAAAACAACTTTAAGAACATCTGGGTGATTGTCTAATCTAGAATAGGTGAGTGTACTACTGTCAGAGCTTAGTGTCGTAATATGTGTGCTTCCTCTGTCTTTGTCTTTGGCTAAATGAAATTTCTTTTCATAGTTCTCATCAAATCTTTGAGCAAGAGGTGTTTGCTTATTAGAAAAACTATGCGCCCAATCTGTAAGATAGGTTTCTGTCCATATACTGTCTGACGTATTTTTAAACTGTATGGACTGGCGAATCTGTATCGCTTTCTCCTCAGGAATTAAAGTCGCATCTATCTGGATATCTGACTGCCCATAGCAAAAGTGCATAGTGACTAGCAGAGAATATAGAATAATATATGTGCGATTAAAAATCAATGAAGGAATTTGATAAAAGAATTAAAACATATGCAAGATGTTGGTACTGCCTATTCTAAAAATAACAATATAGAAACTAGTGATATTGTGGGGTTTTAATTGAAACTTTAATAAATTGAATAGGAGTAAATTACTTTATTGTAAGCCTAAATTATGCGCTATGTGTACGCTATAATTTAGGCTTGTTTCATTTGCTGTAAATCCCTCTTTTAGTAAGAAGATTACGCTTTCGCGAAAGCGCCTCTGATTTTAGAAATTAGGGCTTAATTGGTACTCTGCATAGAAGTCATTAAGTACCTTAATCACCTCGTCAGACGTGTCTACCAATTTAATAAGGTCTATATCTTCTGGGCTAATAGTCTTGTACTTATCTCTAAGTGTATTCTTAATCCAATCCATAAGCCCCCCCCAAAACTCTGTACCTACAAGAA
>CAZJRA010000220.1:0-3390 GCA_964548335.1 uncultured Flavobacteriaceae bacterium
TTGAAGTGTTCTTACGTTATGAAATTCTTCAAGATGGTCCTAGCCGTTTAATATCGCCAAGATTCTTTTAAGAAAATAGTAAGATTATATAATTTTAAAGTAAGCATAATTGCTAAGTAAGTTGACTAAAATTTTTATTTATGAAACAACTAATATTAAAAAGTATATTATTTCTAGTTATTTGTTCCTTATCAACGAGGGTTCAAGCACAAGAAGGAAATAAAGCACAAGAAATAGCTGACTTCCAAGAAAATGAAAAGGTTAAGAACAAAGGAGGGAAGAAAGTAAGAAACGCTTCTGAAGAGTTTGATGAATATGCCTTTATGGATGCTATAGAGATGTATACTACTCTAGCGGAAGAAGGTTTTACTTCTCCAAAGATGTTAAAAGAGTTAGGAGATTCTTATTATTTAATAGCAAATTATAGAGAAGCTGTTAAGTGGTATGGGAAGTTACTTAACACTTCTAGTGAAGACGATAAGCAAGACGTGCGAGATGCAGAGTATTACTTTAGGTATGCACAATCACTTAAGAGTATAAATCAGTATGCTCTTGCAGATGAGCAAATGGAAAAGTTTAATGCCTTAAGAATGAATGATTCTAGAGCAGAAATGTTTTCTAAAGAAAGAGCCTATCTAAAGGAAATTGAGATGCAATCTGGAAGATATGATGTAGAACAAGTTTTCTTTAATTCAGATTTAGAAGATTTTGGACCTAGTTTTTATGGTGAGAGAGTTGTTTTTTCATCAAATAGAGAAGTGAGTACTGGTGATTATATTCACGATTGGAATGATCAACCTTTCCTTGACTTATTTGTTGTAGATGATCCTAAAAGTAAAAACCCAACGATCACTAAGTTTGATCAGGGTATGAATACACCTTATCACGAAAGTACTTCTGTCTTTACTAAAAACGGAGATGTAGTATATTTTACTCGTAATAATTACACAAAAAAGAAGAGACTTAAAAGAGACTCTAGGGGGACGACAAGACTTAAGCTTTTTAGAAGCTATAAGAATAATGACGGATGGAGCGAACCAGAAGAATTGCCTTTTAATAATGATGGATATTCTGTAGCACATCCTGCTTTAAGTCCAGATGAGTCTACTTTGTATTTTGCTTCAGATAGAATTGGAACAAGAGGATTAAGTGATTTATGGAAAGTAGCTATCAACGCTGATGGTACTTTTGGAGCTCCAATTAACTTAGGAGATAAAATAAACACTGGAGGAAGAGAGACTTTCCCATTCGTGAGTGAAGACAATAAATTATTTTTTGCAACAGATGGTCATATAGGCCTTGGAGGATTAGATGTTTTTGTTGTTCAAATTAATGAAGATGGTACTCTAGGCGAGTCTTTTAATATTGGGAAGCCAGTGAATAGTACTGCCGATGATTTCGGATTGATATTAAATGAAGATAAAGGAAGCGGGTATTTTTCTTCTAATCGTTCTACGGGTATAGGAAATGATGATATTTATTCTTTCATAAGAAAAGAAAAGTTGATTACGCGTTGTTATCAAAATATTACAGGTATTACAAGAGATGTTAGGACGGATGAACTTTTACCGTTTTCAACTGTTGAATTAAGAAACATCGCTAATGAAGTTGTTGCAACTACAGAGAGTGATAATGCAGGTAGATATAGTTTTCCAAATGTAGAGTGTAACTCTCCGTATATTGTAAGAGCGAGTAAAGAAAACTATGAGCCTGCAGAGGCTGTTTTAAACACTGGAAATACAGTAGGAGCTGTAGTTAATAGAGATCTTTATTTAAAGCCACCTATAGGTGTAGAAATAGGTGATGATTTAGCGAAGACATTAAACTTGAATCCTATTTATTTTGATTTTGATGAATTTTACATTCGTCCAGATGCAGCCTTAGAGCTACAAAAGGTTATTGCTATAATGAGAGAATACCCTTCGCTTAAGATAGATGTTCGTTCTCATACAGATAGCCGTGCACGTGATGCTTATAATTTGACCTTATCTCAGAACAGGAATCTATCTACAATACGTTACATTATAGAGAGAGGTGGTATTAGTAATTCAAGACTTACTGGTCGAGGATATGGAGAAACGTCCTTGGTTAATGCTTGTGGTAACGGAGTTGAATGTAGTGAAGAAGAACATCAACTTAATAGAAGATCTGAGTTTATAGTTGTAGCAAAATAGTGCAGTAGACTTTAGATAGTATATATAAAATCCCGATTAGATTTATTCTAATCGGGATTTTATATTTATAGCCTCTGTGTTGTTATTTTTGCTATCTACCTGAATATGCTAGCTCGTTCAAGTAAAAGCTCTTAAATAGGCCCTAATACGCTTTTAGTGCCTGATTCTTTTGTAGAATTAAAGCATAAATAATGAGCCTGTATAAAGATGAATTACTGATTTACTTTTTTACAAAATCAATAATTGTTTTTGTAATATAATCTATTTGCTCATCATCGAGCTCTGTGTGCATAGGTAAAGAGATAACTTCTTTTATGAGCCTATTTGTTACAGGAAAGTCTTCCTCTTTGTAACGAGAGCTTTGATACGCTTTTTGTTTGTGTAAAGGGATTGGGTAGTAAATACCGTGAGGTATATTTTTCTCAGTGAGATGCGCAGCTAGTGCGTCTCTATCTACATCTTTTAATTGCAATGTATATTGATGAAAAACATGACAATCACAGTTATCGCATACAAAGGGGGTCATGATATTTTCTTGACTAGCAAAAGCCTCAGAGTATTTTCTAGCAGCGGTGCGTCTAGCATTATTATAACTATCTAACTTAGGGAGTTTAGCCCTTAAAACAGCTGCTTGTATAGAATCTAGTCTACTATTAACACCTACCACATCGTGATGGTATCGCTTATACATCCCGTGATTTACAATACCACGTATTGTATGTGCTAGTTCATCATCATTAGTAAATATAGCACCTCCGTCTCCATAACACCCTAAGTTTTTAGAAGGGAAAAAAGAAGTAGTCCCTACGTGGCCTATAGAGCCTGTTTTGCGCTTATTACCATCTTTTCCTGTGTAAGTGGCTCCTATACCTTGCGCATTATCTTCTATTACAAAAAGCTTATGTTCCTGTGCAATATCCATAATGGCATCCATATTTGCTGCTTTTCCATATAAGTGAATAGGGATAATTGCTTTTGTTTTTGGAGTAATTGCTTTTTTTATAGCTTCTATATCAATGTTAAAATCTACAGGGTCAACATCTACTAATACAGAGGTGAGTTGAAGTAAATCAATAACCTCTACGGTAGCGGCAAATGTAAAATCTGCAGTAATAACTTCGTCTCCAGGTTGTAATCCTAAGCCCATAAGAGCTATTTGTAAAGCATCTGTGCCGTTTGCACAAGGAATTACATTTTTTACACCTAAGTATTCTTC
>CAZJRA010000221.1:0-3387 GCA_964548335.1 uncultured Flavobacteriaceae bacterium
CTTGAGAAGGGTGTATCTCTTTATACTTTTTATTTAAATCTTCAAAGCTAGTAAACGCTGTTGTCGTTTGTAGTTTATAAGACGCATTAGCGTGTACATCTCCTATATAAAGTTCCTGACTCACAGGCACATAAATAACCCCAAAAACAGGCTTCTCATTTTCTATTAAAGCAATATTAACCGTAAAGTCACCATTTCTCTTAATAAACTCTTTAGTCCCATCTAATGGATCCACAATCCAACATCTATCCCACTCTTTTCTAGTTGTAAAGTCAATAGCTTTGTTCTCTTCACTTATAATAGGAATATGAGTGGTCTCCAAAACTTCTTGAATAATCGCGTTAGCTGCTAGATCTGCTTTTGTTAAAGGCATATCTCCTTCTTTATACGATACACCAAAGTCGTCTGTATTATAAATTTTCAATATTTCTAAACCTGCTTCTATCGAGGCATTAATAACATTCAAGAATTCTTTCATTAAATATTTTATATTAAAATTACCCTTTACCTATGGAGTACACATTAAATCCAATAGCCATTAAAGCCTCAGAATCCAATATCCCTCTTCCGTCAAAAACAAAAGCAGGCTTAAGCATATTATCATATATTTTATTCCAATCATATGTTATAAACTCATCCCATTCAGTCATTACAGCAATTGCGTGAGTGTCTTTACAAGCATTATATGGATCTTCTACCACACTCACTAACTTTTTATTTTCTTCTTCTCCTCTAGTATTTAAATAATCTAAATCTGTAAATATCTTCTCTTTGCTTACCTTAGGATCATACACCATAATTTCGGCTTGCTCACTCAAAAGATAATCTGCTACATAAATAGATGCAGACTCCCTTGTATCATTAGTGTCTTTCTTAAAAGCCCAACCCAATAAAGTTATTTTTTTACCAGAAACAGTATTAAAAAGTGTTTTTACAATTTTTTTTGCAAAACGTCTTTTCTGATGATCATTCATAATAATCACCTGTTCCCAATAATCTGCCACTTCTTGCAAACCATACGACTGAGCTATATATACCAGGTTTAAAATATCTTTTTGAAAACAAGACCCTCCAAAACCTACAGATGATTTTAAAAACTTTGACCCTATACGAGAGTCAGACCCTATAGCACGTGCTACTTCATTTACATCTGCCTCTGTGACTTCACACAATTCTGACATTGCGTTAATAGAAGATACTCGTTGTGCCAAAAACGCATTTGCTGTTAATTTAGAGAGTTCTGAAGACCATACATTTGTAGTTAAAATACGGTCACTAGGCAACCATTTAGAATAAATCTCTACAAGTGCTTCTGCTGCTTTCTTTCCTCTTTTTGTGTCTTCTCGACCTACTAAAACTCTATCTGCGTCTTTTAAATCTGATATAGCAGTTCCTTCTGCCAAGAATTCAGGGTTTGATAGAATGTCAAACCTCACCCCATTACCTGTATTGTCTAAAATTCTTTTTAACGCTTCGGCTGTTCTTACAGGAAGTGTAGACTTCTCTACAATAATCTTGTCGTCTTTAGCCACTCTAGCAATTTGACGAGCACATAGTTCTATATATTTTAAATCTGCAGCCATCCCTTTTCCTACACCATAGGTTTTAGTAGGTGTATTTACAGAGATAAAAATCATATCTGCCTTATCTATAGCATCATCTACTTCTGTAGAAAAAAACAAATTACGCCCTCTCGCTTCTTCTACAACTTGTGCTAAGCCAGGCTCATAAATAGGAAGATTATCTAGTTTTTCTTCATTCCAAGCTGCAATTCTATCTGCATTAATATCAACAACTGTCACCTGTATATCAGGGCATTTTTGGGCAATCACAGACATTGTAGGTCCTCCTACATATCCTGCTCCAATACAGCAAATATTCTTAATTATCATAATTCACAGTCCTAGTAAAAAACAAAGATATAATTTTAACAAATGACATCGCCTTTTTATAAGGTAATTCCATATTACTGTACTATTTTATTAAACCAGTAACTCCCAATCAGTAGGACTTATTCCAAAAGTAGTTTTTATCAAAGACTTATCTAATACACTATATTTAGGCCTTTTAGCTATCGTAGGATATTGACTACTGTCTACTGCTTTTAATGTATAATTGTTAGAATGATATTTTTCTAGTAGTGCTTTCGCGAAAGCGTACCATGTACAAACCCCATTGCCTGAATAATGGTAAATTCCACTGTCTGAAGGCTTAGCTCGCAATACAATCTCTATCAAAGCTGTTGCTAGCTCACTAGCTAGTGTAGGAGTCCCCCATTGGTCATTTACCACTGAAATATCCTTTCCTTCATTTGCTAATCGCAGCATTGTATTATAAAAGTTATGTCCGTTTTTACTGTATAGCCAAGAGGTTCTAATTATAAAAAAATGCTCAGGTGCTATTTCCTGTATAATACGCTCTCCAGCAAGTTTAGAGGCTCCATATACGGTCTCCGGATTAGTAATATCTGTTTCTTTATAAGGGGTTGTTGCCGCACCGTTAAAGACATAGTCTGTTGAGATATGTAATAACGTAATAGCAGACATCTTGCATACCTCAGCTAAGTAACCTACTGCTGTTTCATTTACAAGAAAGGCTGCTTCTTTATTACTCTCTGCTTTATCAACTGCAGTGTAGGCTGCTGTATTAATAATAGCATCGGGTTGGTGGATAGTTACAAACTCTTGAAGTGTTTCTTTATTTGTAATATCTAAATCACTCCTCGAAGCAAAAACAAAGTCTATCGTATCATAATCATTACTCAATGTTTTCAAGGCTTGTCCTAATTGCCCAGAAGCTCCTGTAACTACTACCTTTATATTTTTAATACTCATTACAGTAGCGTTTGTACTGTTTTAAAATCTGGTAGCTGTTTATCTTTTTCAGAAAGTATGATATCCTTCTCTGGTAAGCCCCAATTAATAGCGAGATGAGGATCGTTATACTTTAATCCTATTTCACTGTCTTTATCATAATAATTATCACACTTATAAAAGAACGTTGCTTTTGTGCTTAAAACAACAAAGCCGTGAGCAAAACCGCGCGGAATATATAATTGAGTCTTATTCTCACTTGATAAAACAATAGAGAATGACTGTCCAAAAGTAGGCTCTTCCTCACGTAAATCTACAACTACATCTAATACCTCTCCCTCTAACACACGCACAAGTTTAGCTTGTGCCATCTCCCCTTTTTGAAAATGTAAACCACGTAAAGCTCCATAAGTAGAAAAAGATTGATTATCTTGAACAAAATTTACTAGCAAACCCGAAAGTTCCTGAAAACGCTTTAAATTAAAAGCCTCGTAGAAGTGCCCTCGAGTATCTTCATATACATTAGGAGTGCAAATTAATAAATCTTTAAAATTAGTCTTCGTAATTTTCATTT
>CAZJRA010000222.1:0-3339 GCA_964548335.1 uncultured Flavobacteriaceae bacterium
GATTTTAAGAATAAAGACGCTTCCGAAATTAAACTTTGGGCAACTAAACAAGCGTATCTCGCAATGGGGAACCTACTCACTATTTGCGCTGTAGAGAAAATAGATGCTTGCCCTATGGAAGGTTTTATTCCAGAAGAATATGACAAGATGTTAGGGTTAAAAGAAAAAGGGTTACAATCTGTTCTAATAATGCCTGTAGGTTATAGAGCCCAAGACGACCCTTTTACAAGTTTTAAAAAGGTGCGTAAACCTTTAACGAAAGCTATTGTAGAAATGTAATATTATTTTTGTGACCTACGTTGTACTAGTTGCGCTAGTTGTTTTCCGTATAATGACTGTTGTATTTTGGTAGGGAAACTTTTGTAAATGGTATCTAGGTAGCTTACAGAAGCATCAGGCATTTGAGTAACCACTACATAAGGAGCAATAGGGTATTCTTTATTTGTTACTGCAAAATTACCAATATATCTATAGCGTCTTTTGAGTAAGGTGTTAATTGAGTCATTATACTTAAGTACGGCTTTTTGATTTCCAGATTTTTGAGCTTGTAATGAATTCTGTATTAAGTTGATGTCAGTAATATTAAATTGCTTATTTATTTTTTCAAACTGTGTCCACTTTATTTGATTTTTAGAACCTATAATTGTTGCTTTTCTGTCAAAATCTTTAAGAGAAGTAGTAATTCTCATTTCTCCAGGTTCTGCAAAAAATATAATTCTGTCATTGTAAACAGAGGCATCTTTTTTATCTAGATGTAAGTATAAGGCTTGTGGTTCTTTAAGCTCTGTAGAGAATTTAAAATTAGGACTTCCGTCTACAACTATAGAGTCTAGGTTTATTAAGGAGCTGTCTTTGAGCTGTTGTAAATAAAGCGTTCCTTTTTTAAGTCCTTTTACAGTTCCTGTAACCGTAAAGTTTTGATTTTTAGAACACGAACTTAGTATTGCGATACAAATAAAGACTAAGAAGAAAAACCTTGATATCATCATAAAAAATTAGAGTACAAAGATGCTATTATTTTAAATCAATTACTAGCCTACCGATACCATTTCCACTCACGATTTAGAAAGCATACAGATTACTAAAAAAATAAAGATACAAGGGAGGCTTTGACTTAATTCTCTTTTAGAAATGAGAAAACGTATTTTACAAAAGGGGGCTTCTTATTGGTTTTGTATAAAATCCTTTATAATAGGAATAAGCTCTGTAGCTAAAGGAAGTGTAGTATCGTTGTAGGTTTTTGCATTTTCTAAGTCATCGTCAGATACTGTTTTGAGTACGTGATTCATACTTTTAATAATCTCTAACCTTGCGCTAGGTAAAGCATCTTTAAGTATTTGTGCTTCTTGCGTATCTACTTGAATATCGTTTGTGCCATTTATAATTAGAGTTGGCATCTTCATTCTTGCAATTTCTTTTGCGGGATTGTACTTCATCCAACTCAACATAAATGGTTGTGTGTCATTTCTTAGTATAGAGTTTAGGACAGGGTTAAAATCTTTAACACGTCCTTTTTCTTTTAATGTAGAAAATGCTTCAAGAGTATCATCTTTAAGTTGGGGCATTTGTAACCCTACCTGATTTACAATTACTTTGTCTATACTTTGACCTACACCAGCAAGAGAGATAAAACCATCTGCCTTTACTTTTGAAGCAGCTTTCATTCCTACAAGTGAGCCTTGACTATGTCCTAAGACATATATTTTATCGTAGGTTCTTTTTCGTTTAAAATGTCTGACTACAGCAACGGCATCTTCTATGAAGTAATCAAAGCTTAACTTTTTTTCTTGTAGTCCTCCCTGTCTTAAAAGTGTAATAATACGTTTGTCATACCTAAATGAAGCAACTCCTTCTTCTGCTAGTCCTTGCGCCACCATCTTGAGGGAGTTGTTACGCATCATTTGTTGATTACCATCTCTATCTGTAGGGCCAGAACCTCCCACGATAATAACAAGCGTGTTGCTTTCGGTCTTAGGAGTTAGCAATGTGCCGTATACTAGTGGGGTTATTTTGATGTCTTTAGAAACAGTATCTTCTTGAGAATACAGCCCTGCCGTACTCAATAAAATGACAATTACAAAAACTAGATATTTCATTTAGAATGGTCTATTTATAACTCGTTAAAGGTAGTCTTTTTTAATTTTTATACCCGTTATTCAATTCTTTTGCGGTGATTAAAATGCAAAAGTTATTCCATTTATTGTAACACCATTTTTAAGATTTCATTGTGTGAGTGGTTAAGTTTATACTTAAAAATTTGTTTATCAGCAATTTAAATTATGTAAAAATATTTTAATAATTAGATGTTAATAGTCTTTAAAACCTTTATAAAGACTCTTTAGCTATTATTTTTCTAAATGTTAGATTAATTCTAGCGGTCACTTTTTTTGAAGTTTTAGGGAGTTGGTGTTGCCAGTTGTGTTGTGTCTCTCCTTTCATAAGAAGCAGACTTCCGGGTTCTATGACTAAAGATTTTATTTTTGACTTTTCTTCTTTACTTCTAAATTTAAACACTCTACTCGCACCTAACGAAAGCGATGCAATAGTAGGGTTTCTCCCTAATTCTTTTTCATCATCTGAGTGCCATCCATTACTATCCTTTCCATCACGATATAAATTGAGCAAGCAAGCAGTATACGTAGCCTCTGTATGTTTTTCAATCTGTTTTCTAAGATTATCTATAAGAGGTGTAAAAGAATGAGGATGCATCGTTATGTTAGAGTAGGAGTAAGGTAAGTTGTTATTTGCATAAAGCGCTGTGAGACGTGGTTGTGCATATATTTTTCCAAAAACGGTAATATCATCTTGTTGCCAGGGAGTTTCTTTTTGTAAGCTCTCAAAAATAGATGTTGCCTCTTTTACCTCTAAGAAGTTAGGGTAGTAGATAACTTCTGCTTTTGGAAGCTCTAATACTTGTGCTTCTGTAGGGAATAATGACATAAAAAAGGATGTGTAAATTGTGTATTTAAAGATACTAAATCGAATATAAATACCCTTTATTATCTTTTAGAACCCGGCCTAAAAATAAAAAGTAATCTTCAAGGGGTTAAAAGCTTTGAAAAACAGAAAACTATCTGTATTTTTGCGCACCTTTTTTGGATAACCTACAACTAGAAAGCACCAAAAGATGTATTAACAAACAAAATCACTTTTATGGTTTTGTGGTTATGAAAGCTTTCGCGAAAGCGTAAAATACAAACCCCATCAGGGCCATTATAATCTAATTGATACTGCTGCACATTTTTAGCAATGGCTGCAGAAACAAAAAAAACTACTCCAGAAGTAGAAGCTAACGCAGCAACTGCTACTGTACAAGCACCAAAAGCAGAGCCGAATCCA
>CAZJRA010000223.1:0-3311 GCA_964548335.1 uncultured Flavobacteriaceae bacterium
GCCTTATATTATAAAAATAGACTTGAGAGTCATTAGAGTACTTCGCCTATTTAGATTATTACGGTTGTTTAAGCTAAATAGACATAGTAAAGCCTTACGTTTAATAGTGACCGTCTTTAAAAAGACAAAAAGCGACATTATAGTCACTGCTTTTATTGTATCTTTTCTACTTATTATGGCGGCAACATTAATGTACGACATAGAGAACGAAGCGCAACCAGATGCTTTTTCAAACATAGGAGAAGCGCTATGGTGGTCTGTAGCAACACTAACCACAGTAGGCTATGGAGATATCTACCCTATTACAGGACTAGGAAAATTATTAAGTGGTGTTATTGCTTTATTAGGTATAGGTATCGTGGCTTTGCCCACGGGAATTATTAGTTCTGCATATATCGAAGAGGTTCAAAAAAGAAATAAAACCACACATTGTCCACACTGTGGAGAAACATTAAAAGATATATAATAATGTTTAATAAAGAAGAAGCTCACAACTTAATGCAATTAAAAGAAGGCTATACACTAAAAGTACAGGCCACTACTTGGAGTATTAAAGAAATAGTAGAGTACGACTGGGGAGTAGAAGGAAAAAGCATTGAATATACCATTATATCAAATAACGGTGAGACAGCTTATTTAGAAGTAGAACGTTATGAAGGAGATTACGAGATAACATTTGCTACACCTGCAAATCTCACATCTATGACATTAGAAGAGGCCATCAGCACAAAATCTATCGTTTATAACGGAGTCTTTTTTGAAATGGAAGAACAATATCAAGGAGCTGTAAAAAACCAAACATTACAAACTTCTTGGACAAATGTTAAAAACTATATTTTTTACGATGAAGATGAAGCTATGGTTGTTATCGAATCCCTTAAAGACGAAGAACATAAAGCATATTATGCTTTACCTATAAAAGAAAAATCTATTAAGAATATTAAAACGTCTTAAAAACGTGCTTTACATTTCAAAAACAACTATCCATTCATAAAAAAATAATATGCTAACCACTACTCTATCTATTACTTTAAAAAAGTATTTAGTTTTAATAATATCGCTTTTAGTAATACTAACTATTTCTTCTTGTGGAAGCGATAATGATAGTATTAAAATAAATAGAGAGCCTACAGAACTCTTAATTGCCGAACTGGGCACCACAGAATATTCCATTGTTTTAAATGATATGAATGTATCAGATAGAAATAGTAAAACACTTTACCAACATAAATATCATATCCTAAAATTAGAGAAAGATTCTCTAGTGGTAGACTCTATGGACTGGCAAACGGTAAATAGAGACTATTTTGAGAAACATGAAAAAGACTTGGGTATGGAAGTAGTTTCTAACCATAATGGAACTTTATCAAAAGTGGCTAGACCAGTAGGTTTTGGATGGGCAATAGGAAATGAAAAATATGGAGAATGGGAACCTGTAGGAAAAGACAGTACCACTACGAACTCAAATAACAACAATCAAAGACGATGGAGGTCTCATGGACCAAGTCTCTTATTTTGGTATTGGATGCTAAGAAGACCTACTTATCAAAGAGATTATAATGGATATAGAACCGCAAATGCGGCAGGGAAATCTTACTACGGAACTCAATCAAATGGACAAAGTAAATACGGCACAAACAGTACGTACCAACGTAATAAAAGATCTTCTTTCTTTTCACGTAAAAAATCTAGTAACACTTGGAGAAATCACACGCAACAAAAAACAAAGCGAAGCTCTTCTAGATATAACAGTGGTTCTTCTACAAGGTCGCGATCTGGAGGTTTTGGAAAATAGAAGTGATACCTAAATGTCGTCAAATAAAAGAAAATCCTTTGTCTTAAAACTAGCTCTTTTTGCAACAGGTTTTAGTGGTATTGTTGCCGAGTATATACTTTCTACACTAGCTAGTTATTTCATAGGAAATGCCATTTTACAATTTACTTTAATTGTATCTATAATGCTATTTTCTATGGGATTAGGGAGTAGATTAAGTAAACTGTTTACAAAAAAAATTGTTTTTTATTTTGTTATCACAGAACTTATATTATCTATTCTCGTATCCTTTTCTGCCATTGTCTCTTATATTGTATTTGGAGTAACTAACAACTCTTGGGTTATTATCTATCTACTCTCTATTGCTATAGGATTACTTATAGGCTTAGAGATTCCGTTTGCGACACGCATTAATAATCAATTTGAAGAGCTGCGGTTTAATATCTCAAACATACTTGAAAAAGATTATTACGGAAGCCTTGCTGGGGGGCTCTTTTTTGCATTTATAGGGCTTCCTTATTTAGGATTAACCTATACCCCATTTGTTCTAGGTATTATTAATCTCCTCGTATCCTTTTGGTTATTTTACACTTTACGAAATAATATATCAGCCAAGCTACAAAGGCTTTTATATATCCTCTATGGTATCGTCTGTACTGTTATTATTACAGGTGTCATCTTCGCAAAGCCTTTAGTAATATTTGGAGAGCAAGCAAAATATAAAGACAAGATTGTTTTTACAAAACAAACTCAATATCAAAAGATAGTTATTACTTCTTGGAAAGAGTGGTATTCTTTATATATAAACGGAAATCAACAGTTATCTACTTTTGACGAATATTTATATCATGAACCTATGGTTCATACAGCTGTTGGGGTCACAGAGTCTAAAAAAAATGTTCTTATTCTAGGAGGTGGCGATGGTTGTATTGCTAGAGAGCTTCTTAAATATCCGGATATAGAAAGGATCACACTTGTAGATCTAGACCCAACGATGGTAGATATTGGTAAAACACATCCTATATTTAAAAACCTTAACGAAAATGCTCTTAATAACACAAAGGTAACTACTATCACAGCAGACGGTTTTAGCTTCTTAGAGGATAGTAATAAAAGATATGACATCATTCTTGCAGATCTTCCAGACCCTAACAATGTAGACCTTAATAAGCTCTATACAAAAGAGTTTTATACTCTTTGTTATAACGCTCTCAATGACAAAGGAACTTTTATTACACAATCAGGAAGTCCGTATTATGCAACTAAAGCATTTTACTGTGTAGAAAAAACCTTGCGCGCCGCACATTTTAATACGCTTCCCATACATAATCAAGTACTCACCTTAGGAGAATGGGGTTGGATTATTGGGAAAAAAGAAAAAATAGAAGCTCGTACTCTTGAAGATATATCACTAAAAGACATCTCATTAAAATGGCTTACTAAAGAGTCTCTACCCGCATTAACACATTTTGGAAAGCCATTAATAGACACTACAGGTTTAAAAATCAATACCATTTTTACACCTACATTATACACT
>CAZJRA010000224.1:0-3298 GCA_964548335.1 uncultured Flavobacteriaceae bacterium
AGGTAATACAGATGCTTTTATAATGTATGAAATCTTAAAAAAGAAACGCGAAATCCCATCTCTTGAAAAATCGTGGGTACTTAAAGTAAATATGTAAGATGCGGTGGACGCTAAAACCTAAACAGGATAAAGAAAAGGTACTTGAGCTTTCTAAAGCACTCCAAGTAGACGCGTCTATAGCAAGTTTATTATTACAACGAGGCATAGATACTTACGATAAAGCAAAAACTTTTTTTAGGCCTTCACTAACGAGTTTACACGATCCTTATTTAATGAAAGATATGGATAAGGCGGTATCTCGTATAAAGCAGGCAATTGCCCAAGAAGAAAATATCCTTGTTTTTGGAGATTATGATGTAGACGGAACCACGAGTGTTGCGTTAGTAAGTTCGTATCTCAAAACCCTCACTTCACAAGTAGCTACTTATATTCCTGATCGCTATGCAGAAGGTTATGGAGTTTCTTATATGGGTATTGACTATGCGGCAGATAATGACATAAGCCTAATTATAGCCTTAGATTGTGGTGTGAAAGCGATAGATAAGGTGGCTTACGCCAAAGAAAAAGGAGTCGATTTTATCATTTGTGATCACCATAGACCTGGTGATCAATTACCAGATGCTGTTGCCGTCTTAGACCCTAAAAGAGACGATTGTAATTATCCTTATAAAGAACTATGTGGCTGTGGGGTAGGATTTAAGTTAATAAGTGCGATTGCGCTTTCGCGAAATCGAGCTGGCGAGATTCACGACCAACGGGAGAGCGAAGCGGTAAAGCAAAATTTAGAAGAACTCCATCCATATCTAGACCTTGTAGCTACCGCCATAGGGTCAGATATTGTGCCTATAACGGGAGAGAACAGAGTGCTTGCCTATTATGGATTACAGTGTATAAATACGGCTCCTAGAGCTGGATTTAAAGCGATTATAGAGCAGGTTAAAAAAACAAACCTTACCATTACAGATGTTGTCTTTATTATCGGTCCACGTATTAATGCGGCAGGCCGTATGAAACACGGAAATCACGCCGTACGCTTACTTACAGAAATCAATTATGATGAGGCATGTAAATATGCAGCAGAGATAGAGCAGTATAATACAGATCGTAAAGAGGCAGATAAATCAATTACTCAAGAGGCTTTAACCCAAATCATAGAGAATGGGGAAGAGGCTAGAACAACCACGGTTGTTTATAAAGAAGACTGGCATAAAGGGGTGATAGGTATTGTGGCTTCTAGACTTATAGAAACCTATTACAGACCTACGCTTGTTTTTACAAAAAGCGGCGATAAACTAGCGGCATCTGCCAGATCTGTAAAAGGCTTTGATGTGTACAATGCTTTACTTGCTTGTGAAGAGTTTATAGAGCAGTTTGGAGGGCATAAATACGCTGCAGGACTTACTCTTAAGGAAGAAAATTACGAAGCTTTTAAAAACAAGTTTGAGGAGGTAGTTACCCAAACCTGTGACCCACGATTACTCCTGCCAGAAATCGCTATGGAGGCTGAGTTGAATTTTGACCAAATAACTCCTAAGTTTTATAGAATATTAAAACAGTTTGCTCCTTTTGGACCAGGCAATATGAGACCTGTATTTATGACCAATAATTTGGTAGATACTGGATATGGTAAAAAAGTAGGGGCAGACCAAACACATCTCAAGATAACGGTAACACAAGGAGGTAGCGGAATGTCTATAGGTGGAATAGGATTTGGTTTAGGAGATAAACACGATTTAATTACACACAACAAACCTTTTAAGGCAGCCTACGTTCTAGATGAAAATGAATGGCGAGACCAGGTAAGCTTACAACTACAGTTAAAAGACATTCAATAATAATACACCATGAAAGTAAAACATCTCATTGCGATATATCTTTTTGCCTTTATACTAATGCTTCTAGGTGCTTTCTTTAAAATAATGCATTGGCAGTATGGTCCAGAACTTTTAACCATATCCACAGCCATAAAAACAATAGTTGCTTTATTGGCTATTTATAAGGTCTTGACAACAGATAAGTTTAAAGACTTTTTAAATACGTAATTATTTTAAGAAGTTTAAAATAATCTCTACAATTTTCTCTGGCTGTTCTTCTTGGATAAAGTGCTTAGCATCAATTAAATGTTCATCTGCCGCAGTGAGTTTAAAATCTTTTTCTAGTTCTGCCTTTTGAGGAAGCCATTTTAAGAAGTCATCATCTTTACCCCAGATTACTGTAGCTGGAATATTTAAATTTTGAATCATAGGCCTATAATCTGGAAGAGCATTACTGGTCTGAGAGAAGAAATAATACATTGCTCTGGTTTTGCCTTCTTTTAAGGGTATTTTATAACCAGCAATATCTTCTTTATTAAGATTATTTTCTTTTAATCCAGCCTTAAAAAGACCTTTAAGCATAATGTTTGTCGTAATACCATTGCGATATCCCCACATGGCTGTTTTTGCTATAAAACCAGGCTTGAAACGAATGGGGGGAACAAATCCCTCCTCTAAAATGATTGTATTTAGGATTACTAAGTTATCAACTCTATTGGCTTGACTTCCTAGTAAATCCCAAGTCCAGAGCCCTCCTGCGTCATGCATTACATGCGTCCAAGATTCAATCTTGAGGTGATCCATTAATGCTAGTAACCTCGCTGCGTGCATGTGTTCTGAATAGATTTCATAACCTTTTGGAGAATCACTACTACCAAAACCAAGCATATCTGGTGCTATAACTCGATAACCAGCGGCTACCAGTGGATCTATCATTTTACGATATAGCCATCCTGAGGTAGGCACACCGTGCAAAAGCAGTATCACGGGGCCTTGACCTCTGTCAATATAGGCAATCTTACCTTCTTGTGATTGAAATGATTTCTGGCTTTGGCGAAAGCTCTCATATGTAACTTGATCAAGTCTCATAGTAGTTGTTTGATAAGGTTTACAGGAATATAATGTTAGTCCGCATAAAAATATTAGTAATGTACGCATACCTCTAAAGTTAGTTATTTTTTTATTCAAAACTAGTAAGCTCAAACCTTTCCCCGTCATATACACCATAGGTGTAGTGTGTAATCCAGTCCCCTAGATTATAGTAAATTGAGCGCTCACCTACCTTAATTTGCATAGGTAAATGTCTATGTCCAAACACAAAGTAATCGTAATGGGTCGATTCTAATTTGCGTTTAGCATAAGCAGCAAGCCACTCGTTTTCTTCTCCTAAGAAAATATGATCGTCATTACCAGAAATGAGTTTGTTTTTTACCGAAAAATATTGGGCAATTCTCATCCCAATATCAGGGTGCCCCCATCTAAAT
>CAZJRA010000225.1:0-2329 GCA_964548335.1 uncultured Flavobacteriaceae bacterium
TTAAACCCGCCCTCACGCTCCAGGTAATATACGTGCCGTACAACCACTACTTAATGTAGATTCATTTTATGAAGCTTTTGATATTAAAGAAGGAGATCCAATGTGGTTAGCTCCAGAAGAGAGAGTTCGTATTTGGTAAAAAATATATAGATAGATACAAAAAAACCCGTTCATTTCTGAACGGGTTTTTATATAATAAGGGGGAATCTATTGCCCTTCCCTGTAATCAATAAAAGGAAGCTTACTCTAAAGTATGTATAAACTCATACCCCAAAGTTTCCTGTATAGAAATACTATCTACCTGCTTAAATACTTCTTCTTGAATATTCGTATTATATGTTGGAGGTTCTAATCCTAGAGTGACCGCTTGTTTTGTATAATACTCTTTTTTACTAGGATGCTGTGGTATTACGGCATTAAAAATATACCCAAAAGCATCTTGTCCTATAATCGCTTTCAAGATACCTATACAATCTTCTCTATGAATTAAGTTTACAGGTGCAGTGCCATTATTTAAGTCCTTTCGCCCTGCTAGAAAACGCACAGGGTTTCTACTACCGCCATACAACCCACCAAAACGCACAATAGTCGTTGTAAGTGAAGGTGCATTATAAAATAGGTTCTCTACATCGTATAATTGTTTAGCGGCATTTAATTGTGGTTGGGGTCTGTCTTTTTCAGTCACTTTGCCCTGGCTATCATCATATACAGAAGTGCTACTTACAAGAATCACTTTCTCAATGTTAGAGGCTTCTATTTCGTGGAGAAAATGCGCCATCTTTAAAGCATAATTCACCCCTGTATTTCCGCGAAGTCCCGGTGGAATCATAATAGCCAATACATCTGTATTCTCTAAAAAACTCTGAGTAGAACCTACCGTACCCGTTTCTGTTAGTACAACTTTAAAAGCTTTAAGTCCGCTTTCTTTTAAGATTTTTGTCTTATTCTGGTCTGTAACGCTTCCTTTTACAGAATACCCCATATTCATAAGAGACCTAGCAAAGGGTTGACCTAGCCATCCCAGTCCTGCAATAGTGATGTTTCTATTCATATATTCTTTACAAAGGTAAAGATCTTGTTATAGGGTTTCATTTTTCTTAACAAATTTTATTTTTCTGTATTTCTTTTTACCAAAGCATAATACGCACCCCCATCAATAGGTAAATATCCTTGATCGTACACAAAATAATATACTGTTCCTGCTTTTGTTGTATAAATACTGGTGAAGTAATTAAAATCAAATCCTGCCGTAGCTAATTTAGTTTTAGAAGTTTTTGTTTTCTCGTCTGGATTTAGAGCTTCTAGAATTCTGTAATTCTTACGTAACCTATTATTGATATTGCGTACTAGATTCTTACTGTCTTTATTAAATTTATTATTAAAGCTATTACGGCAACTATCACTGCAGAATTTTTTATCTGCTCTCCCTATAATCTTACCTCCACATTCTGGACACAATTTTTCCATAGTATCATATTTTTATGCAACCCTTTAATAAATCGCTTCGCTTTAAATTATTAACCACAAAAGCAATATATAAAGCACTTTATAACAGAAATATACGTGCTACATACATCTTCTAAGATACGTAGAATAATTCTTATCTCTAAGCAGAGTTTTTCAAAACTCAAATTTGACTCTACTTCCCATTCTCTTTGGGAAGATGTATTTTTATTATGTATTTTTAGAAAAATAATGACTAGTATGGCAATTGCACCCCCTTTTAACTTAACTCAGTGGATCGCAGAAAACAGAGATTTCTTAAAACCTCCTGTTGGAAATAAAAACTTATATAAAGATGCAGGTGATTATATCGTTATGATCGTTGCAGGCCCTAATGCTCGCAAAGATTACCATTATAATGAAACAGAAGAACTCTTCTATCAATTAGAAGGTAACATAGAAGTACATATTCAGGAAGATGGCAAAAAGAAAACTATGAAACTTGGCCCTGGAGATATGTACTTACATCCAGCAAAAGTACCACACTCTCCTGTACGCCATGAAGGGTCCATAGGCCTTGTAATAGAACGAAAACGTGAGGCTCTCGGTGCGAAGGATGGATTATTATGGTTTTGTGACAACTGTAATCATAAATTATACGAAGTATACTTCCCACTTACAGACATCGAAAAAGATTTTCTAGGTCACTTTAAAGATTTTTATGGAGATACCCAGAAAAGAACTTGTGATAACTGCAAAGAAGAGATGCCTGCAGACCCTAGATTTATAGGGAAATAAAAATGATACCTTCTAATATCCGTACGGTTGCAAAAAAGCAATTTATTAAATTTTTACCGACATAAATGCAGCGTTAAAAGGTAAAAAA
>CAZJRA010000225.1:2339-3276 GCA_964548335.1 uncultured Flavobacteriaceae bacterium
TAGGTATTTTATTTACGATTATTATTGGGATGCTTTTAAAGTGGTTTATATGTTGTGGCTCTGGAGCTACCTCAGGAACTACTGATAAAAGTAACCAAGTAGTCGGAACAGAAAAACCTTCGGCTAGCCAAATGGGATTTGCTATTAAAGACCCAAATGGGAATTTTAGCTTTTCAGACAAAAACAATTTAGATTTTAACGCATCAGGATTTTCAATTATTCAGCCCGTTTCTGGAGCAGTAAATAATGGAATTGGAAAACTACAGACATATCTTAATACCGATGGTAACAACGGTAAATCTGTAGATATTACTGGTTATTACGATTCTGATGAAAAAAATTCTTCTGCATTTCCTAATCTTGGACTAGCTCGTGCTAATGCAGTAAAGAATTACTTTGTTTCTAAAGGAATCCCTTCTTCAAGAATTAATACTTATGGAGAATTAAGAGCTTCTTTAGTTCCTGATGGAACTATTTACAGAGGTCCTGTAAGCTATGGTATTGGAACTGCAGCAAGTAATAATGGAAACTCTCAAGATTTAGCTGAATTAAAAAAGAGAATTAATGCAAATCCTCTCGTATTGTATTTTGACACTTCTCGAGCAAGTATAGCTTTATCAAAAGAGCAACGTCAGAAAGTAGCAGATATCAATAAATATCTAGACAAAGTGCCTAACGCATCTATCTCGATAGTAGGGCATACTGATAGTAGAGGAAACAGAACTAATAATATTTCTTTAGGTCGTAATAGAGCTAATTTCGCAAGAGATTATTTTATCAGAAATGGCATCTCTAATTCAAAAATTAAAACATCTTCTAAAGGACCTGATGCACCTATTGCTGATAACGGAACTCCCCAAGGAAGAGCAAAAAACAGACGCTCTGTCGTTACTTTAAACTAATAACAAACTATAAAAACAATAATATAATGGACAAT
>CAZJRA010000226.1:0-3246 GCA_964548335.1 uncultured Flavobacteriaceae bacterium
AATGTGTCAATCCTTGAGCTGTATTATCAACCTCGATTTTACCATCTGTATTTTTTGATGGTATTATGTACTTTACTGCTTTTTTTGCCATTTCAAGACCAACCATAATTTGCTTTCCATTAGGGTCTATATATGTAACAGGACTTTGATAGCAATAACCATATACCGAAGTATTACGAGGATTAAAATACCCTCCATTATGCTCTCCTTTAATATAATGCTCATCTTCCTTCACAGGATCATACAACGCAATTGGATCCACACTCAACCATTGACTCACTCTCGCATCATAATACCTAGCCCCATAATAATACAATCCAGTTTCTTCATCTAATTCCTTACCATTAAACAAGTAAGGAGAATTCCAAATATTATTACGTTCTTCTAAGAACACTTCCCCGAAAGGTACATACTCTATATGCTGTGCTATTTCCCCGTCTAAATTAGTAATATAACTGGCACTACCCAAATGATCGGCATGGTAATAATACTGATACAGTTCTGGGTCATCTCCTGCTGTGATACCATCGTCAGTAGCTTCTTCATTATTTAATGACTTAGCACTGGAATCTACATCTTTAATATTCAAGCAGAGACTTCTGTCCAAAATATAAAAGCAGTATATAGATTAATTGCTATAAATCTCGATTTCATTACTTTAAAAAAAGGCCAACTTTATGTTGGACTTTTTCTTTTTTAAGGTAGCGCCATCATCTTCTATACAATACTAATCTACTGCTGGCATTATTTATTAAATTATAGCAAGCCTACTGGAGCCCTTATATGTAGCTACCTATTTTAATAATCTTTATCCCCTATCGTAAACCTGTGTTACTAAACTAGAATCAATATCTTTGTAAACAACCTTTAAGCAATACTCATGAATAATATCCCTAGTGTTGACCTTGCAGACTTTTTAAGTGATGATTTACAACGTAAACAAAAATTTGTTAACGAGATAGGAAACGCTTTTAAAGACATAGGATTTGTATCCTTAAAAAATCATTTTTTAGATGATGCTTTAGTAGATAATTTATATCGTGAAGTAAAAGGTTTTTTTGCTTTACCATTAGAGACTAAATCTAAATATGAGATTAAAAACCTAGGGGGACAAAGAGGGTATATCTCTTTTGGAAAAGAACATGCAAAAGGTAAAAAAGAAGGAGATTTAAAGGAGTTTTGGCATTTTGGCCAAGAACCCAGCAGCGATGCTAATCTTATAGAAGAGTATCCAGAAAATGTAACGGTAAGTGAGCTTAAGCATTTTAACACCACTGGAATGAATGCTTACAAAATGCTCGAAAAAACAGGGATATACATACTACGTGCTTTAGCCCTCTACATTGGATTGGACGAAAATTATTTTGACCACTGGGCTAGTAACGGAAATAGCATATTACGACCGATACACTACCCTCCTATCACTCAAGAGCCTAAAGGAGCTGTAAGAGCTGGCGCACACGGTGATATTAATTTAATTACACTGTTAATGGGAGCCTCTTCTGGCGGTTTACAAGTATTACGTAAAGATGGCGAATGGATAGATGCTATTCCTAACGAAGATGAACTCGTAATTAATGTAGGAGATATGCTAGAAAGGCATACTAACAATAAGCTACGATCTACTATACATAGAGTGGTAAATCCTCCTAAAGAGCAATGGAGTACTCCACGATATTCTATCCCATTTTTTATGCACCCTAGAAGTGACATGAAATTAAACTGCTTGAAAGAGTGTGTAGATAAACAACATCCTAAAGCCTTTAACGATATTACTGCTGGAGACTTTTTACATCAACGCCTTATAGAAATAGGACTTATAAAAAAATAGTATGGATTTAAAAGACCAACTCAAAAACCTCTTCCCAGAGCACGAAGTTCAAGAAGAAAAAGAAGAAGTTTTAGATAGTAAAGACACTTTGTGGATACAAAACGACCCACTTATCTGTAAATATGAAAAACGTAAGGGAAAGCCTATTACTATTATAGAAGGATATACGGGCGCAACGCAAGACTTTAAAATACTTGCCAAAGAAATTAAACAATTATTAGGCGTAGGTGGAAGTTTTAAAAACGAACAAATTATTATCCAAGGAGACTACCGTACTAAGATTATGGATTTTTTAAAAGAAAAAGGATTTAAAACCAAACGTGTAGGAGGTTAATTCTTAACTTATATTTTATTTCAATATATGTCTACGCTACAAATTCCTCCTTCTGAACTTATTCTTAATAAAGATGGTAGTGTTTATCATCTAAACTTACTCCCTAAACACCTTGCTCCTACTGTAATTACTGTTGGAGACCCAGACAGAGTAGATCTAGTAGCTTCCTATTTTGACAGCATCGAGTATACTGTACAAAAAAGAGAATTTAGAACAATTACAGGGTATTATAAGAGCAAGAGAATAACTATAATTTCTACAGGAATTGGAACCGATAATATTGATATTGTTCTTAATGAACTAGACGCACTCATTAATATTGATTTATTAAATCGTAGCGTTAAGAAAGAACATACAAGATTAGATATTATACGTATAGGAACTAGTGGAGCTATACAAACAGATATCCCTTTAGATTCTTTTTTACTAAGTAAGACAGCTATAGGATTAGACGCCTTACTCCATTTTTACGACAGTAAACACATTCAAAATATTCCTTTTGCAGAAGCCTTTGTAAAACATATGAGTTGGGCTTTAGAGAAAAGCGTACCCTATGTTATTGCTTGTAATAAATCACTTGCTTCCTACTTTGAGTCTAAACATGTTTTAAAAGGATGTACTGCTACTAATATAGGTTTTTACGCTCCTCAAGGAAGAAGCTTGCGCTTAGGTAATTCAGATAAAGGGATGAATCAAAATTTAGAGTCATTTCGTTTTCCTACTAAGCAAATAGAGGGGCACGAAAATCGTATCACAAACCTAGAGATGGAAACAGCAGGAATATATGGCTTATCTACTTTACTAGGTCATAGAGCCATTTCTCTAAATGCAATTTTGGCAAATAGAGCGCTTACAAGCTTTAGTACACAAGCAGAAAAAACAATTCGTTCCCTTATAGAATTTACGTTAGAACGTATAATCTCCATAGAAAATTAGTATTTTTAACCCTATGACGCAAACAATACCAACCCTTAGAATAGGCGGAGTACCTGAGCATTTTAACTTGCCATGGCATATGGCATTAGAAGAAGGAATGTTTCTAAAAGAATTCAACCATGAGTTTCATCACGATAATTTCAAT
>CAZJRA010000227.1:0-3219 GCA_964548335.1 uncultured Flavobacteriaceae bacterium
GTTATATATAGCAATAATTCAATGTAGAACTAGATAGTAAAACAGTAGCATATTAATTCCTTAAAGAAGTTGTAGCTGCTAAGTCTTAAAAGTATCTTTGCATTAATAATCTGAGATTTATGGACTACGTTGAAAATATTTTAGGAACTATAGGGAATACTCCTATGGTAAAAATGAATGCACTCGTAAAAGACGTGCCTGCATTGGTTCTTGCTAAGTACGAAACTTTTAATCCAGGAAATTCTGTAAAAGACCGCATGGCAGTAAAAATGATAGAAGATGCCGAAGCAGATGGAAGATTACAGCCTGGAGGAACTATTATAGAAGGGACTTCTGGAAATACAGGAATGGGACTTGCTCTTGCTGCTATTATTAAAGGCTACAAGATGGTATGTGTTATCTCAGATAAACAGTCTAAAGAAAAGGTAGATATCCTTCGTGCAGTAGGGAGTGAAGTTATTGTTTGTCCTACAGAAGTAGAACCAGACGATCCTAGATCTTATTATTCAACTTCTAAGCGCCTAGCAGAAGAAACGCCTAACAGTTGGTATGTAAATCAATATGATAATCCTAGTAATGCAAAAGCACATTATGAAAGTACGGGTCCTGAAATATGGAAACAGACTGAAGGAAAAATCACACACTTTATAGTAGGAGTAGGGACAGGAGGAACGATATCTGGAGTGGGGAAGTACCTCAAAGAAAAAAATCCTGATATCAAAATTTGGGGAGTAGATACATACGGGTCTGTTTTTAAGAAGTATCACGAAACAGGCATTTTTGATCATGATGAAATCTATCCATACATTACAGAAGGCATAGGAGAAGATATATTACCAGAAAATGTAGACTTTAGTTTAATAGACGGTTTCACAAAAGTAACCGATAAGGATGCGGCAATCTATACACGTCGTTTAGCTAAAGAAGAAGGAATGTTTTTAGGAAACTCTGCAGGATCTGCTATTAAAGGTTTATTGCAGTTTAATGAAGAGAATACCTTTACTAAGGATGATGTAGTCGTTATTCTTTTTCACGATCACGGTAGTCGTTATGTGGCAAAAATGTTTAATGACGACTGGATGAGAGAAGTAGGCTTTTTAGAATAATATAAAAGACTTCTGTATATTTATGCTATGCAGGAAGATTTTTTACATTACCTATGGAAGTATAAGAAGTTTGCATTAAACACTTCAAATCAATCAGATAGGGAGTTAAAAACAACTACCCATCAAGTCATATCTTTACTAAGCGTAGGGCAGCACAATCATGGCGCTGGTCCAGACTTTTTTAATGCTCGATTGTTATTAGGTAATCAAGAATGGGCTGGTAATGTAGAGATTCATTTAAAATCTTCAGACTGGTATGCGCACGGTCATGAGGCAGATAGGGCGTATGACAATGTGGTATTACATGTTGTTTGGGAACATGATATAGATATTTATAGAGCAGATAATAGCCCGTTGCCTACTTTAGAATTAAAAGGGTATGTATCTCCAACTCAATTAAATCGTTATCAAGAATTATTTACGCAACAAGATAAAAGATGGATTCCTTGTGAACATACGTTATCAGAAGTGCCAGAATCTACTTGGAGTCATTGGCAAGAACGTTTGTATTTTGAACGATTAGAAGAAAAAACAGAGCGAATCCAGGCATTGCTCAAAACATCTAAATTTGATTGGGAACAAGTATTGTTTATAATGCTTTCGCGAAATTTTGGAACGAAAATTAACGGAGAGGCCTTTCAAGGTATTGCACAGAGTCTAGATTTCTCTATTATACGAAAGTGTGCTCAAGAGCCTTTTCAGCTAGAAGCTCTCTTATTAGGAGTTGGCAATTTATTACCAAAAGAAAGTATAGATAGTTATGCCTTACAGTTAGAAGCCGAATATGAGTTTGTACAACATAAGTATCAATTAAAAATAGGAGGGATGTTACCTATTCAATATTTTAAACTACGTCCTGTTAATTTTCCTACAATTAGGCTATCACAGCTTGCTATGTTGTATCATAAGGAGCCAGGACTATTTAGAATTTTAATGAAAGAAACTCAGTTAGATAAAATATATGAGCTTTTTAACATAAGAGCTTCTTCCTATTGGGATACTCATTATAATTTTGGGAAAACTCAATCCAAACGTTCTAAAAAGCTAACAAAATCGTTTATAGACCTATTACTTATCAATACAATAATACCCCTTAAATTTGCTTATAATAAACATACGGGTAAAGAGAATCAAGAAGACATATTAGAATTAATAACAAAGCTTTCTCCTGAGAAAAACTCGATTATACAAAAATATGATTCCTTAAAGCCTAAATCAGCTTCAGCAATGCAATCACAAGCACTTTTACAATTAAAAAATGAGTATTGTTCTAAATATAAATGCTTAAACTGTGGAGTAGGGAACTGGTTGTTAGGGAGAAAATGATATAATTGCTAAAAAAATAAATGTTTATACTTCAAAATGTTTAAGAATAGTAATTCAATAATCTTCTGATATTCAATGTTGTATAGTTAAATTTATTAGTTCTATTTTTAGATACAATAAAAAAAAGCAGATATTATAAATAAAATATTGTTTTCTACATAAGAGAAATATATATTTGCACCCGCAATTTATTGTGATGTTCAGTTTAATGTTTTGGAGAGGTGCCTGAGTGGCCGAAAGGAGCGGTTTGCTAAATCGTCGTAGGTGGAAACACTTACCCAGGGTTCGAATCCCTGTCTCTCCGCGATTTTTTGTTAGAATTAAATAGTTTTACTATTTAGTTTTCGGGGTATAGCGTAGCCCGGTTATCGCGCCGCGTTTGGGACGCGGAGGTCGCAAGTTCGAATCTTGCTACCCCGACTAAAAAAGAAATAAAATTTCTTTTAAATTGAAAATTTGAGGGCTCTTAGCTCAGCTGGATAGAGCACCTCCCTTCTAAGGAGGCGGTCGAAGGTTCGAATCCTTCAGGGCTCACATTTTAATCTTAAAAACCTTAGTATTTACTAGGGTTTTTTTGGTTTTATAAACTCCCTCTCTTCTCTGTATTTTTATATAAATACTATAAATATTCAGGATCAAGACCAAAACTTGTGGGATTTTGGGATTAAGCAAAAATAGTGGTGAGCCTAAATAGGAAGAAATCTACATTTCTAACCCCTCTAAACTGTGCTCATAGGTGAAGATCCTAATTTAGATGCTAAAATATTTATATTCGATAGATTCGGGA
>CAZJRA010000228.1:0-3212 GCA_964548335.1 uncultured Flavobacteriaceae bacterium
CCCTGAAACAATCCACATATGACTCCTTTTCGCCTGACTAACTGCTGCCGAAGTATACAAATACCCTGCATAAGGGCGCTCAAAATCATCAAGGTTTGTACTTAATAAGTCTTTAGGCGTATGAATTAATTGCCCAACGAAAACATCTAATTGCAAAGACGCATCTGCAGTATTATTAAAAATGAAACTGTTAGATAAAGCTTTACTATACCCTATAAAAGAACCCGCTGTATAATACTGATCTATCCCTAATGGAAAATCATTATCGTGATGAACACTAAGTTGATGAATAGGTTTTTCTTCTTGAGTTTGAGCACCCATCAAACCATTAAGAAGGAAAGTAAAAACTAACCAACTCCAGGTAAGTATTATATGGTTAAAACGTGAGAAGATTTCCAAACGAATAGTTTATACTTTAAAATAATCTTTTTTTTATTAATAAGGGTGTCTAAATGCATAAATCTATACTTTAAAGCTTTGTTTTTTTGTTTTGAAAAAAGCAAAACTTTATTATTATTGTTCTTGTACCATAGCCCGTTTCCTAAGAAAACAATTCCTGCCTCATCTTTATACTCAAACTCAGACGTTCTTTTTCCTAAATCACCTCCTACCCACAACACTTGTTTTCCTTTCTTCTTTAATTCTAGCAGTTTAGGGTAAATTTCCTTTTGAAAATTATTAAGGTTATGACAATAAAAACAATTCCCTTTATAAGCATTACATACTTGCTTAATTTTAGAATCCATTACTACATGAAATAAAAAGCATTAAAAATAGTATTGAAACAAACACCCTCACCATATCATCATATTTATACAATCTCCAAAGTAATAAAATTAACTACCAACTAAAACAAGACTGACACTTTGTCACAGTCGCTTATTAAACGTATCTTTGTACAGTTATTGACAACTATCAGTTATTAATATTTTTAATGGAAAAAGTAATAGACGAAAATAAACAAGGAGAAACCCTTCAACTAGACGGAAAAAAGGACAACACAAAAAAACTTTTTATAGAAAGTTATGGATGTCAAATGAATTTTTCTGATAGTGAAGTCGTGGCCTCTATTCTAGCTAATGAAGGTTACAATACTACTAAAAACTTAGAGGATGCAGACCTTGTTCTTGTAAACACTTGCTCCATAAGAGAAAAAGCAGAGCTTACGGTACGCAAGCGTCTAGAAAAGTACCAAGCTGTAAAACGCAAGCAAAATCCTAACATGAAAGTAGGTGTCTTGGGTTGCATGGCAGAGCGTTTAAAAAGCAAGTTTTTAGAAGAAGAAAAAATAGTAGATCTTGTGGTTGGGCCAGATGCGTACAAAGACATCCCTAATCTATTAAGCGAGGTAGAAGAAGGTAGAAATGCCGTAAATGTAATCCTTTCCAAAGAAGAGACTTATGGAGACATATCTCCTGTACGACTACAGAGTAATGGAGTCACTGCGTTTGTCTCTATTACTAGAGGTTGTGATAATATGTGTACTTTTTGTGTTGTTCCGTTTACAAGAGGGCGTGAACGAAGCAGAGACCCTCAATCTATATTAGAAGAAGTGCAAGATTTAGCCAGTAAAGGTTTTAAAGAAGTAACCTTACTTGGTCAAAATGTAGATTCTTACCTATGGTATGGTGGAGGTCTTAAAAAAGATTTTGTGAAAGCAAGCGAAATGGCAAAGGCAACAGCTGTAAATTTTGCTCAGCTTATGGATATGGTTGCTAAGGCACAACCTAAAATGCGTATACGATTCTCTACTTCCAATCCTCAAGATATGACTCTTGACGTGATTGAAATGATGGCAAAGCACCGAAATATTTGCAACTACATACATCTACCGGTACAAAGTGGTAGCGATCGTATTTTAAAGTTAATGAATAGGCAACACACTGTTGCAGAGTATAAAAAACTTATAGATGATATAAAGACATTAATTCCAGACATAAGTATTAGTCAAGATATGATAACCGGTTTCCCAACAGAAACAGAAGAAGATCATAAAGCAACTTTAGACCTTATGAGCTATGTGCGATATGACTACGGCTTTATGTTTTACTATTCAGAACGACCAGGAACGATGGCAGAACGTAAAATGGAGGATGACATTCCTCTAGAAATAAAAAAACGTCGTTTACAAGAGGTTATTGACTTACAAAGAGATATGTCTCGCGATAATCTTAAAAAATATCTAGGAAAAACCGTAGAAGTTTTAATAGAGAAACCTTCTAAGAAAAATGAGAATGAATGGAGTGGTCGCAATGACCAAAACATCGTTACCATTTTCCCAAAAGAGAATTTTAAGATAGGTGACTTTGTAAATGTAATTGTAGAAGAATGCACCACAGGTACTCTTATAGGAAAAGCTGTAAGCTTAAGTGATAGCAATTAGAAATTTTTATCTATAAATTAAAAATATACAGCCTAACAGGTATTAAAATGGAAGGAATACAAACTACAAAACAGCGTTTTGGGATTATTGGAGACCACATAGGCCTTAACCGTGCTGTAGAAAAAGCAATTCAAGTAGCTCCTACAGACATTTCTGTATTAGTTACTGGTGAGTCTGGTGTAGGTAAAGAAAGTATCCCAAAAATTATCCATTCTTTATCTCATAGAAAACACAATAAATACATCGCTGTAAATTGCGGTGCAATTCCAGAAGGAACCATAGATTCTGAATTGTTTGGTCACGAAAAAGGAGCATTCACTGGGGCTACACAAACGAGGAGTGGTTATTTTGAAGTAGCAGATGGTGGTACTATATTTCTAGATGAAGTAGGAGAACTTCCCTTACCTACTCAAGTTAGGCTTTTAAGGGTTTTAGAAAATGGAGAGTTCCTAAAAGTGGGTTCTTCAAAAACTCAAAAAACAGATGTGCGCATTGTAGCAGCAACTAATGTACAAATGTTTGAAGCTATTAAAGAAGGTAAGTTTAGAGAAGATTTATATTATAGACTAAGTACAGTAGAGATTAATTTACCTCCATTAAGAGAACGTAAAAATGATATTCATCTTTTATTTAGAAAGTTTGCATCAGACTTTGCTATGAAATACAAGATGCCTACCATACGCCTAGATGAGCTAGCTACCCAATTACTCGTAAACTATAGATGGGCGGGAAATATAAGACACTAACTAAATGTTGCAAACAAAATTCTTGTTTTTAAAACAAATAGACCGATTATTTCAGATAAACAAACACCTAATTCACCAAAACT
>CAZJRA010000229.1:0-3201 GCA_964548335.1 uncultured Flavobacteriaceae bacterium
GTTACAAAGTACATCTTTATGAGAAAAATAATACACTAGGAGGTCGTGCTAGGCAATTAAAAAAAGAAGGATTCACTTTTGATATGGGCCCTAGTTGGTATTGGATGCCCGATGTATTTGAGAATTTTTTTAACGACTTTGGTAAAAAAGCATCAGACTATTACACTCTTAAAAAACTAGACCCTGCTTATCAAGTTTGGTTTGTAGATGATATCGTAACAATAGGAGATACTTTAGACAAAATATCTCGAGAGTTTGAACGCATAGAAAAAGGAAGTTCTAAAAAGCTTCAAAAATTTATAGACAAAGCCGCTATCAATTATGACATTGCCATTAATGATATAGTAAATAAACCTGGAGTATCACTTTTAGAATTAGTTACTCCTTCGACAGCACTTAGGGTAAATCAGTTTTTTAAAACTATAAGTGATGATGTGCGTAGAGATTTTAAAAATGAAAAGCTTGTTTCTATTCTAGAGTTTCCAGTATTATTTCTAGGAGCAAAACCAAGCAAAACACCTGCTTTTTATAAGTTTATGAATTATGCAGATTTTGGGTTAGGCACTTGGCACCCGCAAGGAGGAATGCATGAGGTTATCAAAGGGATGATTGCTTTGGCGCAATCATTAGGAGTAGAAATGCATACTGACAGTAATGTCACTAAGATTGTCGTTACAAATGGAGTAACCCAAGGGGTAGAGGTAAATGGTAGCTTTCGCGAAAGCGATATCGTTCTATCAGGAGCAGATTATCATCATACAGAAACTTTATTAGACACTCAATACCGCATGTACCCAGAGAAATATTGGAAAAAGCGAGTGTTTGCACCTTCTTCCCTACTCTTTTATGTAGGTTTTGACAAAAAGTTTAACAAAGTCGCACATCATAATTTATTTTTTGATACAGATTTTGACAAACATGCACGCAGTATATATGATGAAGAAAAATGGCCAGAAGAGCCCCTCTTTTATGCGAACTTTCCTTCTGTATCAGATGCATCTATGGCTCTCGAGGGAAAAGAAAACGGTTTTTTCTTAATTCCTATTGCACCTGGGGTCGAAGATACACCTGCTTTGAGAGAACGTTATTTTAATATTATCATGCAACGACTCGAAAAATTAAGTGGCCAGAATTTTACCAATCATATCCTTTTTAAAGAATCATTTTGTGTAAATGACTTCATATCAGAATACAACTCTTATAAAGGTAATGCCTATGGCATGGCAAACACTTTAAGACAAACTGCATTTTTAAGACCTAAATTGAAGAGTAAAAAGGTTGAAAATTTGTATTTTACAGGACAGTTAACCGTTCCAGGGCCTGGAGTACCCCCTTCCCTTATTTCAGGTAAACTAGCTGCACAGCTTATTATAAAAAACAATTAACTCTCATGAAGATATTATTTGACACTGTTTCTAGAAGTTGTGCTAAGGTTGTTACTAAATCTTATAGTACCTCTTTTGCTAGTGCAACAAAAATGCTTTCACCTAGTATACGTCAAGATATTTATAACATCTACGGCTTTGTACGTTTTGCAGATGAGATTGTAGACTCTTTTCATGAGTACGATAAGGCAGTCCTTTTTAAACGTTTTGAGCAAGATTTAGAACACGCTCTTACAGACAAGATTAGCCTTAACCCTATCCTTAATGCTTTTCAAGAGACGTATCACAAATACAATATAGACAAGGTTCACGTAGATGCTTTTATGAAAAGTATGCGTCTAGACCTTACAAAATCAGAATACCTCACAGATGCTGAGTATAAAGAATATATATACGGGAGTGCAGATGTTGTAGGCCTTATGTGCCTTACCGTTTTTGTAAAAGGTGATAAGGAAAAGTACGATATTCTTAAAGAAAGCGCTATGAGTTTAGGGTCTGCTTTTCAAAAAGTAAATTTCTTAAGAGACTTAAAAGCAGATTTTGAAGGACTAAGCCGCACTTATTTTCCTAACACAAATTTAAAAGAGCTTGATGAATCTTCAAAGCAACGTATTATTGCAGAGATAGAAGAAGATTTTAATAAAGGCTTGGCCGGTATTAATAAGCTTCCGCTCGAAGCTAAGTTTGGCGTTTATACTGCGTATCGTTATTATAAAAAATTGCTATTAAAACTTAAGAGCACACCCTCTACAGAAATTAGACACACACGTATACGCGTTCCTGATTATGTAAAGTTTAGCCTACTTGCTAGGTCTTATGTAAAATATCGTTTAAACCTTATTTAAGAATATATTATGCAAACTTCTCTTTGGATATTTACCTTTCTAATGACCTTTGTTTTTATGGAATTTATGGCTTGGTTTACCCATAAATATGTAATGCACGGTTTTTTATGGTCTTTACATCAAGACCACCACCATAAGAAACACAATTCCTGGTGGGAGAAAAACGACTTGTTTTTCGTTTTTTATGCATTAATCTCTATAGGGTTTTTCTTGTTATGGAGGTATGAGGACGTATGGATAGGACTCCCTATAGGCTTAGGTATTTTTGCTTATGGCGCAACTTATTTTGGGGTACACGATATTTTTATTCATCAGCGATTTAAACTCTTTAGAAAAGCAGATGGGTGGTATGGTAAAGCATTAAGACGCGCCCACAAAATGCACCACAAACATCTAGGTAAAGAAGACGGCGAATCCTTCGGAATGTTGTTCCCTCCTATTAAATACTTTAAGCAAGCAAGAGTAAGCAAGAAATAAGATTCTAGAAATTTAAATTTCTAATGCTTACTTACCTAATCCCTATTTCCTAAGTTTGCAGTATGCAAATCACCTCATTAGTAACCGGCGGAGCAGGCTTTATAGGAAGTCACGTAGCACGACATTTACTCAAGTTAAATCATCAAGTTATTGTGCTAGATGACCTCTCTGGCGGATTTAAAGAAAATATACCGCAAGAGGCTATTTTTATTAAGGGGTCTATCACAGATGAAGCCTTAATAAAAGATACTTTTGAAAAATCATGGCGCGTTTTATTTTCTAGACTATCAGTGTATTCAATAAAAGTTATTTCTTCTGCGGCATCATCTATGCCAATTTTTGCTGATTTAATATCAGCCATTTCAGCTTTCTTTTTAAAAATTACACTAAATGAATTCTCGTTTATTTTTTTAAAACCTAAATCTTCTTTAATGTTGCTGTTGCCAAAAAAAGCCGCCAAAAAACCCTTTACTTTCTTTTGGCCAGTTTTAGAT
>CAZJRA010000230.1:0-3198 GCA_964548335.1 uncultured Flavobacteriaceae bacterium
ATGACGAAGATTTCTCCCCACAAGAATTACCGAGACAACAACTTAATAACCAATTTAATGTCTCTATTGGAGCGAGCTTAAACTTACAATAGTTTATCTTTTAATTTCTAAGGTTTTCTTTAAGCACTTTATTTGTGCTTTCCATAGCCCTTTCATTTTTGTCATCTATCCATTCTTGACCTTTTAGACGGCGCATTAGGTTGTCATAGTGACGCATGATAAACACATTGTAGAGGGCGTTTTTAAGATGTTTCGCTTTTCGCGGAAGCGCACGCAAACTCATACTAAACCCTGGTGTTTCATATTTCATATAATGCCAATAGCCTTCTGGCATATACAGGGTTTCACCATGGGTAAGGTGACAGATAAATCCGTTTGCATTTTGTAAAGCAGGAAATGTGTTGTAATCGGGATTGTCAAAATCTATATCTTCTCTCGTTATTAGCGAATATGGAACTTTGTATAAATGTTTTGTCTCACTAGGGGGAAAAAGAATACACTGTTTTTTTCCTTCAAAGTGAAAATGCAGAATATTTGCCCAGTCTATATCGTGATGCATAAATACTTTACTGCCTTCGCCTCCAAAAAACAACATGGGTATTTGCTTAATTAGACGTAATCCTATTTTAGGGAACCTAAAGTCTTTTTTAAGAGAAGGAACTTCCTTCATTAAATTGTAAAGGAATATACGATAATTAGTAGGTTCTTTTTTGAGAAGGTCTATATACTCCCGCATACTCATTGTCGCATGCGCTTGGTTAAAACCTTCGTCATGTTTTACTGGCCTATCATCATACAATGGAACTTCCTTATCTCCCGCTACTTTTTTAATATATGAAAGATTCCATTTTGAATAAGCATCCCAATCTTTTGTAAGCGTTTGTATTACTAAAGGTTTCTGCGGTTTCACATAACGTTCCACAAACTCCTTTTTTGAGATAGAAGAAACTCTCTCTATAGGACTAAGATTCATGCTTTTTAAAATAAATTAGTAAGGCTATCTAAAAAACATCTATGTTTATTTCTTTCCAGAAAGTTTTGCGGCTTCGTTACGCTCTATCTTGTGTTCTGGGCGTGTCCATTTAGGTTTTTCGCCCAAGGATTCGTATTCCGAATCTGATGCCTCTACAGTTTCTGGTTGTGCTTTCTTTACAAAAGGCTTTTGCGGGTTTAGTCCTAATAGTTCAAACATTTTCATGTCTTCATGAACATCTGGGTTAGGAGTAGTTAATAATTTATCTCCTGCAAAAATAGAATTTGCTCCTGCAAAGAAGCACATAGCTTGTCCCTCTCTACTCATCTCTGTGCGACCTGCAGACAAGCGTACTTGTGTTTGTGGCATTATTATACGTGTTGTAGCTACCATACGTATCATCTCCCAGATAGAAACAGGTTCAATCTCTTCCATTGGAGTTCCTGGCACTGCTACTAGTGCATTAATAGGCACACTCTCTGGTTGTGGGTCTAGAGTCGCTAGTGCAACGAGCATTCCTGCACGATCTTCTATAGCTTCTCCCATTCCTATGATCCCTCCAGAGCACACTGTAACATTTGTTTTACGTACATTAGAAATCGTGTCTAAACGATCTTCGAAGGCGCGTGTAGAAATAACATCTTTATAGTAATCTTCTGAAGTATCTAGATTGTGATTGTAAGCATATAATCCAGCTTCTGCTAATCGCTTTGCTTGATTCTCTGTAACCATTCCTAAGGTACAGCAAACCTCCATCTCTAGTTTATTAATTGTACGTACCATCTCTAGTACATTGTCAAACTCTGGTCCGTCTTTTACATTACGCCAAGCGGCACCCATACACACTCGTGAGCTACCAGAAGACTTTGCTCTTAGCGCCTGTGCTTTCACTTGTTGTACAGACATAAGGTCATTTCCTTCTACATCTGTATGGTATCGTGCTGCTTGAGGACAATACCCACAATCTTCTGGACATCCACCTGTTTTTATAGATAACAGTGTAGATACTTGTACTGTATTAGGGTCGTGATGCTCGCGATGTACTGTAGCTGCTTCATATAATAACTCCATCATTGGCTTATTATAAATTGCCAATATTTCTTCTTTGGTCCAGTTGTGTCTAATTTCTGTCATAAATCAAAAAAATTATAAAAAGCTAAAGCACATTTTCGCAAATGCGTACCCTTAAAATTAGTGTTATTTTCCTAAATTAGGCTTTTGATACGAGAATGCTAACTGCATTTCCTCCAAAACCTACTGCGTTTATTAATATGTTTGTAAGGGGTTTAGGCCCTGTTGATTCTTTAAGATAAGGAACCCCTATAAAAGTTTGTTCTTGTAACATCTGTACTGCTAGTTCTAGACTAAGCAAACCACTTGCTCCAAAGGTGTGACCTATTTTCCATTTGTTTGTGTTAATAGAAGGTAGTTCTTCTCCAAAAATTGCTTTTATAGCTTCCATTTCAGAAGTGTCTCCTTTTATGGTTCCAGGAGCGTGCATTACGATGGCATCTACATCACTTAAAGCAGTGTCTCCCAATGCCATTTTCATAGCGTCTTGAAAACATACTCCTTCTGACGATAATGATACTGCATGATCCAGTTTTTCTGTAGCATATCCCACACCTGTAATATATGCTTTTGCATTATCTGTTTTTCCAACCTCTAAACATGCCATACTCGCTGCTTCTCCTAGTGCCATTGTATTTTTTTTCTTAAAAAGATTTAAGGCTTGTGAAGGGTATGGAGATGGTGTTTCTTCTTGAGGCGTGAGTTTCATAGCTTTCATTTGAGCTATGGTAAATGGTGTTAGAGCAGCTTCTGAACCTCCTACTAGAAATCTGCTTGCCATTCCAGATTGTAGCCAAGCAACACCGTTTAATACTGCGTGCAAAGAAGTACTACAAGTAATAGAGTGAGATATAGAAGGGCCATTGCTTTTTAGGTCTTGTGCTACCCAAGAAGATATGTTTCCTAATGTTGTTGACGGCGATGTTTGCGTTGGTGTAATATTACGTTTTGAAAATGCTGTAAAATAATTTTCAAAAAGTTGAGTTGCCCCACGAGAAGACCCTATATTAATTCCAAAATCTCCATCACTCCAACCAGCTTCTGCAACCGCTTTTCTTCCTGCAATTATCCCATAAAGTACAGAAGGGTCAAGACGCTCATACTTAGGTTTTTCCTTGCGTAATTGCTGAACAAGTTCTTTACCTGCATCGGTA
>CAZJRA010000231.1:0-3191 GCA_964548335.1 uncultured Flavobacteriaceae bacterium
TCGTAGGTGGGAGTGAAGCAAAAAACCTATGGATGGGAACGTTTCATTCTATTTTTGCTAAGATTTTACGCTTTGAGGCAGACAAACTAGGTTATCCTTCTAACTTTACGATATACGACACTCAAGACTCGCAGAGACTTATAAGTGCGATTATTAAAGAGATGCAACTCGATAAAGATATCTATAAGTACAAGCAGATATATAGTCGTATTTCTTCTTTTAAAAATAGTCTGATTACAGTAAAGGCTTATGCTAATAATCCAGATCTTGTAGAGGCAGATGCGATGGCAAAACGCCCTAGAATGGGAGAGATTTATGCAGAGTATGTAGATCGCTGTTTTAAAGCGGGAGCAATGGATTTTGATGATTTACTCTTGCGTACTAATGAATTATTAAATCGTTTTCCAGAAGTACTTAATAAATATCAAAATAGGTTTAAGTATATACTCGTAGATGAGTACCAAGATACAAACCATAGCCAGTATCTTATTGTAAAAGCGCTATCTGATAAGTTTCAGAATATTTGTGTGGTAGGAGATGACTCTCAGAGTATTTATGCTTTTAGAGGAGCAAACATTAATAACATTCTCAATTTCCAACGTGATTATGAAAATGTAGCAATGTATCGATTAGAGCAAAACTATAGGTCGAGTAAAAATATTGTAGAAGCTGCAAACTCTGTTATAGAGAATAACCAAACGCGTTTAGATAAAACGGTGTGGACAGAAAATGATCCAGGAGGCAAACTCATTGTGCATCGTTCACCTACAGATGGAGAAGAAGGGCGTTATGTTGCTTCTAGTATTTTTGAGAATAGAATGAACCACCAGTTAATGAATGGTGATTTTGCGATCTTATATCGTACAAACGCACAGTCTCGTGCAATGGAGGATGCTTTACGTAAAAGAGATATTCCATATCGTATTTATGGAGGACTTTCTTTTTATCAACGCAAGGAAATTAAAGATGTCTTGGGGTATTTACGATTAGTAATTAATCCTAAAGATGAAGAGGCGTTAAAACGTGTTATAAATTATCCAGCACGAGGAATAGGAGGGACAACACTAGATAAACTTGTAGTTGCGGCCAAGCATTATGATCGTTCTGTTTTTGAAGTAATGGAAAAAATTGAGCAATTAGGTAGCTCAATGAACATAAATAGAGGAACACAAACTAAGCTCGTAAATTTTGTAACGATGATTAAGAGTTTCCAAATTCTTAATGAAAATAGTGATGCTTTTACTCTAGCAGAAACAGTAGCAAAAAAAACAGGTTTACTACAAGAACTTAAAAAAGATGGAACCCCAGAAGGAATTGCTCGCATAGAGAATATCGAGGAGTTACTTAACGGAATGCGTGATTTTGTAGAAGAGCAAAAACAACTTGCAGACACTACAGGCTCACTAGCTGAATTTTTAGAAGATGTAGCGCTTGCTACAGATATGGATAATGATAAAGGAGATGATGATCGCGTAGCTCTAATGACAATTCATCTTGCAAAAGGATTAGAGTTTCCTTTTGTGTATGTCGTAGGAATGGAAGAAGATCTTTTTCCTAGTGCGATGAGTATGAGTACTAGAAGCGAATTAGAAGAGGAAAGAAGATTATTTTATGTAGCACTAACCCGAGCAGAGCGTCAAGCATATCTTACTTATACAGAGAGTAGGTATAGATGGGGTAAGTTAATAGATGCAGAGCCTAGTCGATTTATTGAAGAAATAGATGAGGCTTATCTAGAATATCAAACTCCTAAACATAGCTATAGGTACAAGCCATTAATAGATGCAGATATTTTTGAGGATATTGATAAAAGTAAGTTGCGACTTAAAAAGCCTACAAGTAGTACACCGCCTAGAGTAGGTACTCCCACTCAGGATCAACTCCGTAAACTCCGAAAAATCAAACCTGCCACACAATCTTCGGCAGCAACACCTAGCCTAGCAGGAGAGTTATCTCAAGGAACGATTGTGGACCATATACGTTTTGGACGTGGTATAGTACAGAGTATAGAGGGTAAAGGCCAAGATCAAAAAGCAGAAATTAATTTTGAAAATGGAGGGCTTAAGAAGCTACTTTTACGATTTGCTAAACTTAAAATTATAGATTAGGCTAGTTTCCTTTATAAGGGATTACTCAATAACGAGATAGGTATCTACATAAGAACTTGTCTTAAATTGTAGATCTAAAATATCTTCTTCACTCCAGTCATTTCCATGACCTCCATCATACACAGTAAATTCATGAGGGATACCAAGTTCTTCTAACTCATTATCCAACACCTCTCCGTTAGTCAGCGGGACTAGAGGGTCTTCGTTTCCATAAAATAATAATGTAGGGCTAGAAGTGCTATTAGCTACTAAGGCTGGACTATTAGCTACTACTAAATCAGTGCCGGCAGGAAATTGACTTAGGTCAACAAGTAGATTTAATAATAAAGGGAAACCAGGATCTTGAGTAAAAAAAGGGTCTGTAAAATCTGAAGGACCTACAATATCTACTACAAATTTAACTATATCTTCTGTGTCATACGTATAGTCATACATCATGGCTAACTGAGCTCCTGCACTAGCTCCTAAAAATCCAAATTCTGGTAAAACCTGTAATTCTTCCTGTTGTTCAGTAATTTGATTAATAACAGCTTCTATATTTAAGTATTGATTAGGGAAAGCAGTAGGACCAAAAGGGGCTGCTAGTACATAGTTCATGTTTACAATGGCATGATCAGGATGATTCTCAAGAAAAAAGTTTACAAAATCTTGCATTCCAGATTTATCTCCAGATGTCCAACCACCTCCATGTATAAGGATAATTATTTTTGTTTTTGTGTTATCTCTTCCTTCGGGAAGATATATGTCGTATACCTGTTGGAGATTGTCACCATACGATACATCGGTCATTACTAAAGCAGATAAAGGATCTGTAGTCTGCCCTTCCACGTCCTCATTATCGTCATTAGGGTCAGTACTTGTTTCTTGCTGTTCTTGTTCTTCTTCGTTATTTAAATCTCCTTGCTCTGTGACAATATCCTCTAGAGTATCATCAGAAGTAGAGCAACTCGCTATTAAAATACTTAAAAGAACTAGGCTTATAATTTGTATGTGCTTAATTCTCATAATTAGGGGTAATTACAAACGTAAAGTTATGAATAATAAAAGGATGATGGATATTATTTTATAGAACTTTCTCGAAAG
>CAZJRA010000232.1:0-3175 GCA_964548335.1 uncultured Flavobacteriaceae bacterium
TCTGTCTTAGTATCGTTTCTACCCGCCCAAATAATAGTGATTGCATTATTTTTTTGAACGGCATCATCAAATTTAAAAACCACCGTATCTTTTAGTATAATAGGGCTCGAGTGCTTATTTATAAATGTAAAATTCTGAGTTTGTTTTCGGTTTTCTGGGTTTGTATTTCGTATTAATTGACCCTTATAATTGTCTATCCTTCCTTCTCTATAAAATTTTGGCTTACTACTAAAAAGACCATCACTATGGTACACACTAATACCTAAAGCACTTGTATCTAATTCTTTTTTGGCAAATTTGAGTTTTAATGGTAATCCTCCTTGTAGAATCGCGACACTTTTAGATTTTAATCCTCCTTCTCCATAATTAGCATGCTTCATAGAGCCTAACTCTTGTGAAATAACTTCTAAAATAGATTTTTTACCACCTGCGCCACTCATCATACTATCTCCCCACCCTACGAGATGCATATTTGTATCCCTTCCTATATTACAAGAAAACAGAACAACTAATAACGCCACACATAACAGTACTCCTCTTAAACGCATATCACTTAGCTTCAAAAATGTCTAACAATCTATCCTTAAAAATGACTTTGGTGTAATTCTCCTTAAAAAAGATACGATTGCTCTCTCCTACTTGTTGCATTTTTTTTGGATTAGTAGCCAAGCTTGAAAGTTGTTCAAAAATTTCTTGAGGACTTTGCTTATTTACAAAAGCACCATGAATAGGCTCTTTAATAACATCTGGTATACCCGCATGTCTCGTGGTAATAATCCCATTTCCTGTTGCAAGAGCTTCTAAAATAGAAATGGGTTGCCCTTCCATAGTGTAATATGTAGGCAAGACAAAAGTGGTCCCCCATTGCAATAACTCTTTTTTGGATTCGCCTCTTACAATACCCAAATAAGTAGTGTGCTTAAGCTGTTTTATTTCTTGAAGAATAATTTCTTTATGTTCTTTATCTATAGAGCCTGCAATTTTTGCGGTATATGTAACATTGTTTTCCTCTAACATTTTGAGTGATTCAATAAGGTCTAAAATTCCCTTTTCCTTCATTAAATTACTCAAATACACTACTTTTAAGCTGTCATAGGACTTTTCTTGAGTGTTTTTGTGTAAATAATCTTCGGCAAAATTAGGCAATACATACGTCTGTTTATCACCTACAAAAACATCCATATTAGGGATGAGTGATTTAGATAACACAATCCCTTTTGTTGATTTAGAAATGAGCTTCTTAAATACAACCCTTTTTAACCCTTTGAGACTATGATATGTATTTGCAAGATGATTGCCATGTATGTGTGTAATAATTTGCTTTCGCGAAAGCGCTCCTGTCAGAAGAAATACGCTATACTTTAATACTCCAAAAAAGCTTTGCCCTGGAGTGAGATACAGAATATCACAACTAAAAACTTGTCCAAATTTCAGATAAAACTTGAGGTTGAAAAACAATTTATGAAAAGTAAACCCTCCTACATTTTCGTCAAATCTATTATAAGAAGTATTTATATGCTTTACTGTATACCTATCGCTAGATTGCTCCAAAATGGATTTCACCACCTGATTTGCCAAAGAAACCCCTGTGGTAGGTTCTGGAAAAGGGCCTATCATTAATACTTTACTACTCTTGCTCACTTACAAAAAGACTCTTTAGGGTGAAAAAATTAAAGAAAAAAGCAAAGAAAACAACCCCTTGCTCTCTCTCCAAGATGTTCTCTGTTAGCATAACTATTCCGTAAAATATTAATAGTAATATAAATAGCTGGTTGTCAAAACGTATAGCATACAAAAAATTAAAAATTAGAACACATAAAAAGATAAGTAATAATAGTACCCCTCCTATAATCATTAAACTAAAGTATTGATTGTGGGAATTATATCCTTTCTCAACAAGTAAGCTCTGACCTTTCTCTGCATATTTATTAACGAGCTTATCTTTATAATCTCCTATTCCGTATCCTATAAGGGGGCTCTCTGCGATAAGTTCTTGCGCAGATTGATAAATGGTATATCTAATATTGGTAGAAGTAACATTACCATTATCAAGGGATTCTATTTTAAGTAATTCGACAAACTTACCTCTCGTATTAGGGATTACAATAATTAACGCTATTAGTCCCGTTACAGCAAATATATAGGGTACTATATATTTCTTGCTCCGTTGAAAAAGAATAAACAAAGTTAAAATGATAAGAAACGCTATAATAGGCGCTTTCTTAGCATACAATAGCAAGAACGCAATTAACACAATATCCATAAGTATAATGGCCACTAGACGTGTTTTACTTGTGTTCTTTCTAAGTAAATACAAAGAAAATAAAATAGCCACACCACAGTGCATAGAAAGGTAAATAGGGTGAATATTAAATTTACCACTCTGAACCCTAAGTAGGGTATGAAAATGAATTAACAAATCATCAAATGAAAACCTTGTAAAATAGAACCAAGTAAAGGCTAGGGCATTAAACAGAAAAACTGCAATTAAATAAACCCAAAGGTAGGTGTCTATATTTTTAAAAAAAGACTGCCTTTCATTTGAGTTTGTAAATGCAAAGATGAAAGGGAAAACTAAAAAAGAAGAAAGCCTCCCTAGTTTGCGCATCGCAAAATCAGCATCTTCACTGTAAACCATTGTGATTGCAATCGCAAAAAAAACAACGCTATTTATTAAGAACAATTTAAGATCAAAAGACAGCTTTCTTTTAATCGCATTAGTGAGCACCACAATACCAAAACCTACAATTGCTATAGACTTTAAATTAGATGGCAATACAGGCAATAAAAACATTGCTATAAGGTCTATATGTAAAAGTGGATTGTTTTTTATTTTTTGGACACTATCCATTGTTTTTGTTTTCAAAAAAGTTGTATCCATAGATATTCTATGAGTTTAGGTAATATCATAACTCCTATCAAAGTACCTATAAAATAGGAAAAACCGTTAGTAAAATCTCCTCTTAACAAGAAGATAAAATGAATTGCAAGGTAATATGCTAATATGTTTTTTAAATAATTTGGGCTTTGAAGCCATTTCATAAACTTAACTGTAATTATTGCTAAAAAAACAGCCATTATTACAACTCCCAAAACACCAAGGTTTATATACCCTTCGGAAACCATAGGGTTAGATAAATTATTAAAATTGAATTGATATTGATCTATCAAATAG
>CAZJRA010000233.1:0-3159 GCA_964548335.1 uncultured Flavobacteriaceae bacterium
TTAGGAGGTACTTCATTTTGGTTGTTTAAAATATGTTTCAGTTAGAAATTATAGACTATTTCTAATTTATAGTCGGTTAACGATGTTTTTGCTTTTTCAATATCCTCTGTAAAACCTAGTATATATCCACCACCCCCAGAACCGCAAAGTTTAAGGTAGTAATCATTAGTTTCTATACCTTTTTTCCAAAGGTCATGAAACTTAGCAGGAATCATAGGCTTAAAGTTGTTAAGTACCACTTTAGACAGTTGTTTTACATTGCTAAAAAGGGATGCTACATCTCCTTGTAAAAAATCTTCTACGCAGGCATCTGTATGCTTTACAAATTGATTTTTAAGCATCGTTCTAAAGCCCTCTTGTTTCATATTTTCCATGAAAATATTTACCATAGGGGCTGTTTCTCCTGTTATGCCACTATCTAATAAGAACACGGCTCCTTTGCCTTCTGTTGCTTGAGAAGGTATTCCCGCAGCTTCAATATTATCACTGCTATTAATAAGAATAGGTAAGCTTAAATAACTGTTAAGCGGGTCTAGGCCAGAAGACTTCCCATGAAAGAAAGATTCCATTGCTCCAAAGATGGTCTTTAGTTTTAAAAGCTTTTCTCTGGTTAGGTTTTCTAAAACAGTAATTTTATCTATCGCGTACTTGTCATACATAGCAGCAACGAGAGCGCCACTACTTCCTACTCCATACCCTTGTGGGATGCTAGAGTCAAAATACATGCCTCTTGCAATATCTTGGTTTAATCGTTCTATATCAAAGCTTATTGCCGTTTCTGAATCTGTGTTTAAAGATGCTAGATGTGCAGCAAAATCAACTAATTTGTTATTAGAAGTAATTGCTTCTTGTGAAGGGTTATCTTCTATCTTGAGCGCTCCGTTATAAAAGTTATATGGGATAGCGAGTCCTTTAGAATCTTTGATGATTCCGTACTCTCCAAAGAGTAGTATTTTTGAGTAAAAAAGTGGGCCTTTCATAAGATATAAGTCTGTTTAAGACATTGCTAAGTTACAATTTTTTTGCTCCTAATCCTGCATGGTCGTGAATGTATTGTCCATTCTGACAGTATTTTGCAAGTTTTTGAGCGATAAATTCTTGTACGTTTTCTTTTTCAGAAGCAGGATATAGGACGTGTACGTTTGCACCTGCATCTAGTGTGAAGCATACTTTTGAGCTTGTCTCCTCTCTGTATTTCCAAATGGCATTAATGATTTCTAAAGTGTTAGGTTTCATTAATATAAAGTAAGGGTGACTTGTCATCATCATTGCGTGTAGCGTGAGGGCTTCACTCTCTACTATTTTAATAAACTCGTCTATATCACCACGTTTAAATGTAGACATGAGACTAGAGATATTTTCAGGAGCTTGGGAAAATCTTGCTTTCGCGAAAGCGTGTCCGTGCATCAGGCCATGTCCTACCGTACTTGATACTTGTTTTTCTCCTTTGTCTACTAGCAAAATCGTGTCCTGATACTCTTTAAAAACATCGTGTACCTCTCCTAAAAAAGGCGTCCCGTATAGATTACTACTATTTGCTATTTCTTTATGTTCTCCCCAGACCACAAGAGGCCCTTCTAGGCTTCTACATGCACTTCCAGAACCTAATCGTGCGAGAAAAGAGGCTTTTTGGGTTATATACTCTTGTGAAGCATCAGGAAATAATTGTTTTTCCATATCCATAAGGCATAAAGCAAGTGCGCTCATACCCGATGCAGAGCTAGCAATACCTGAGCTATGAGGAAAACTATTACTAGTTTCTACCGTAAATGAATAGTCTTTTACAAAAGGAACGTAGGCTTCAATACGTTTGAAAAAAGTGCTGATTTTAGGTTCAAAACTTTCTTCTCTTTTTTTATCCAAAAAGACTTTAAATGATGTCTGATTGCTCTTTATATAGCGTAAGGTTGTCTTTGTATTACAATTGCTTAGCGTAAAGCTTATGCTAGGGTTTTGAGGTAATTGCTCGCCGTATTTCCCCCAATATTTTACGAGTGCAATATTGCTAGGCGATTGCCAAGAAACGACACCTTCGTTTAAGTGTTTGTACTCTTTTTTAATGAGGAAATCGTCTTGTGTCATAACAGCTAGTATAAGTACAAAGATAACCTAAGAAATCAAAAAAAGAACACCTTTATAGGTTTTGCAAAAGAGCTATTGTTTGTGAGTTATAGCTTGTGCGATATGATATCCTCCCGTCCACGCATTCTGAAAATTAAATCCTCCCGTTATCGCATCTATATTGAGAACTTCTCCTGCCATATATAGGTTAGGAAATAGCTTACTCTCAAAGGTTTTAAAATTAATTTCTTTTAAAGCGACGCCTCCTGCAGTTACAAACTCTTCTTTAAAAGTGCTTTTTCCGTGTACTTGATAGATGCCTTGAGTGAGTTCTTGTGAGAGGGCTATGAGCTTTGCCTTAGGAAGGTCTGCCCATTTTAAATGTTCTTCTATTTGTGCTGCTACAAGTAGTTTCTTCCAGAGCCTTTTGGGTAGTTCAAACTGCGCATAGGTGTAAGGAGATTGCTTTGCGTATTTATCTTTGAGGGCTACTAACTCATCCATCGTATCTTCTTGAGACTCATGTAATAACCAATTTACTTTTATCTGAAAGCGGTAATTACATTCATTTAACTCTCGTGCTCCCCAAGCAGATAGCTTAAGAACTCCCGGGCCACTCATTCCCCAATGCGTAATAAGTAAAGGGCCTTCACTCGCTAATGGCAATCCTATTACTTGTACAGCGGCTTCTACAGATAGTCCCATTAATCCTTCTATCCGAGTGTCTTTTATATTAAAAGTAAATAGAGACGGCACAGCAGGGGTAATGCTATGGCCTAGTTTGTTTAATTGTTTCCAGATTTTAGGATTACTTCCTGTCGCTACAACGAGGTTTGTACAGCTTAAGTTTCCTTTAGACGTTAGAACATCCCAGACAGGATTTTCGGTCTCTGTGTGAGAAAACTCTTTTAGCGCATATTCTTTAAGAATTGTAATCTTGTGCTTTTGCGCTTCTTTTGTAAAGCAATCAATGATAGTCTGAGAGGAGTCTGATGTGGGAAACATTCTGCCATCTTCTTCAATCTTTAGGGCGACGTCTCGTTCTTCAAACCAACTTATCGTATCTCCTGTCATAAAGCTGTGAAAAGGTCCTAGTAG
>CAZJRA010000234.1:0-3155 GCA_964548335.1 uncultured Flavobacteriaceae bacterium
TGAATGGCAGTCATCTCGCTATTAGAAAAGAAACTGCCATTCATATCGTAATTGAAACCCCTGCTTAAATGGCAAAGCAACTCAATGTAGCGCTTATAGGAAATCCTAATACAGGTAAGACCTCTGTATTTAATCACCTTACAGGTCTTAATCAGCAAGTAGGAAACTACCCAGGCATAACGGTAGAGAAAAAAGAAGGGATTTGTAAACTAGATAGAGGTGTAAAAGCACATATTATAGACCTTCCCGGTACCTATAGCCTTAATGCATCCTCTCTAGATGAAAATGTAGTTATTGAGTTATTACTCAACAAAAACAATAAAGATTTTCCAGATGTTGCTGTGGTTGTTTCTGATGTAGAAAACCTTAAGCGCAACCTGTTATTATTTACGCAGATTAAGGATTTAGGCATTCCTACAATTCTTGCTATTAATATGGCAGACAGGATGAAGAAAAAGGCCATTAGCCTTGACATTCCTGCTATGGAAGAAAAGCTACAAACTAAAATTGCCTTAATTAGTAGCCGTAAGAATGAGGGTATAGACTATCTAAAAAAACTTATTACTCAATATAAAACCATTTCTACAACACCTTGTCTAGACCCTTTCTCTATCGCTCCAGCGTATTTTGATAGATTACGTAAGGCGTTTCCTAATCAAGACCTTTATAAACTATGGTTGGTTATTACTCAAGATGTAAATTTTGGGAAAATAGCTCGTCAGGAGTTAAACACCATTGCTTCCTTTAAAACAGAGTCTGCAAGTAACCTTAAACGATTACAGCAAAAAGAAACCATTGTAAGGTATAAGTTTATAAACGAGGTTCTTAAAGAAACACAAACCATAGACACTGCAAATGCAAAAGATTTACGCTCTAGACTAGACCGTTTACTCACGCATAAGATATGGGGTTATGCTATCTTTTTTGCCATCTTATTACTCATTTTTCAAGTAATCTATGAGTGGTCTAGCTACCCTATGGATTTTATAGATGAGACTTTTGCCTCTCTAAGCGAATGGGTAAAAAATACCTTACCCGAGGGAGCATTTACAAACCTTCTTGCAGAAGGAATTGTATCTGGACTGGGAGGTATCGTGATATTTATTCCGCAAATAGCCTTCTTATTTTTATTTATATCTGTACTAGAAGAAAGTGGGTATATGAGTCGTGTGGTCTTTTTAATGGACCGGGTAATGCGTCGTTTTGGATTGAGCGGAAAAAGTATTGTCCCGCTCATCTCAGGAACCGCTTGTGCGATTCCTGCAATTATGGCAACCCGTAATATAGAAAGTTGGAAAGAACGACTTATTACAATACTAGTAACTCCATTTACCACTTGTTCGGCGAGGTTACCTGTGTATCTTATTATTATCGCACTCGTTATACCCGATAAAGAATGGGGTATTTTTAATATTCAAGGACTGGTCTTAATGGGCTTATACCTACTAGGTTTTGGCACAGCAATAGGGTCTGCTTGGTTACTTAATAAGGTCTTAAAAATACAAAGCAAAACGTTTTTTGTTATAGAAATGCCTAACTATAAAGTACCACTATTTAAAAATGTAGTGATTAATGTTATAGAAAAAACAAAGGCTTTTGTGGTAGATGCTGGTAAAATTATATTGGCCATCTCTATCGTACTTTGGGTACTCGCTTCTTTTGGGCCTACTAAAGATTTTTCTAATGCAGAGGCCATTGTAACAGTAAAAATGGAAGAAGGCGCTTTCGCGAAAGCGGAATTAGAAAAACAAATTGCCTCTCATAAATTAGAACACAGTTATATAGGGTATATGGGTAAATTTATAGAGCCTGTAGTAGAACCTTTAGGTTACGATTGGAAAATAGGAATTGCTATTATTACTTCATTTGCCGCTAGAGAGGTATTTGTGAGTACGCTCGCCACTATCTATAGTGTAGGAGATAATGAAGAAGAAACGATACGCAACCGAATGGCAGGAGAAGTACACCCCGTTTTAGGAACTCCTAGGTTTAATCTTGCTAGTGGTATCTCATTACTTCTATTTTATGCCTTTGCAATGCAATGTATGAGTACATTTGCTGTTGTAAAACGAGAGACGAGTAGTTGGAAGTGGCCCGCTATACAATTTGTAGGAATGAGTGCTTTTGCCTACCTAACTGCATTAATTGCTTATCAATTTTTAAAGTAAAGTTCTAGTTATCTAAACGACCTAGTAGTATGGACATATTTCAGAACACACTTGTTATCTTAATTTTTGCAGGGGCAGTAAGCTACCTCTTTACAAAACTGGTATATACTCCTTCTTTTTTAAAAAAGAAAAGAGCCTCTAAAGGAGGCTCTTGTGGAAGTGACAATTGTGGTTGTCACTAATATTTCTATCTAATTATTGCTTGTTTATAAACCTGACACATCTAAAATAATGTAGTAATCCTTTTTATCTTTAGGTGCTTGTGTCTCAGGATATGGCTGTAAAAGCATTGCTTTTACCTTTAAGGATTCTGAACTTACAATATCTAACACTCTACTAGGCGCAGAAAAGGTAAGCTCTTTTCCAGACGTTATTTTTCCTTCTTTATAAATCTCAATAATTGCATTAGCCTCTCCTGCTTGCACACAGCTCACATCTTTAGGACATCTAGAATCAGAAGTAACTTCCTTAAACTTAATTTGGGTAGTCCCAAAGTCTAACGTCTCTCCATACATAAGCTTAACACCTATAGTAGGGACTTTCACATCTTTTTTGCTTAAAGTACCTATTTGCGCCATAGCACCTGATTGCTCAGCAGGTAAAAAAACACCACTAACAAGGAGAACAAATAAAAAAATAATACGTTTCATAAAATCTGGTTTTTGACTTAGATATACCAACAAAGATGCCAAGATACAATTTATCCTCTGAACAGAAAAAAGTCATCTTTCATAGGCTCTATCTTCTCATCCTTATTTGTTACAATATATTCTAGTGCTAGGTCTGTAAATTCTTTTCCTTTTTTTGTGAGGGTTACAATACTATCTGATATCGTAATCATATTGTTTTTTTGCGCTAATTCTAAAACTGTTCTTGCGCGTACTTTTTGCCAATTAATATGTTCGTTAAGATGATTAATATGACGTTCATTCTCTTCTGTATGATTATTAAGATGCAATAAAAATGTAAGTAAAGACACTTCTATAC
>CAZJRA010000235.1:0-3130 GCA_964548335.1 uncultured Flavobacteriaceae bacterium
ATACTTAAATCCCTAGAGGAGCAAGCCGTTTTAACACCTGAGCTTCAATCTAAGATCGAAAACACACACGATCTCACCACCTTAGAGGATCTTTATTTACCGTATAAGAAAAAACGCAAGACCAAAGCAGAAACGGCACGCCTTCAAGGCTTAGAACCCCTTGCTAAAATCATTATGTCACAAAATGCGCAAGATCCAGAAGGGCTTGCGTATAGATATACTACAAATGAGGTTTTGGATGCAGAGGCTGCCTTGCAAGGAGCACGATATATTATTGCAGAGTGGATTAATGAACGCTCTGATATACGCAACAGTATACGACAGCAATTAGAGCGTTTTGCTCTTGTAGAAACAAAACTTGTAAAGACAAAGGCAAATGACGAAAAAGCACAAAAGTTTCGTGATTACTTTGATTGGTCAGAAGCCTTAAAGCGCTGTCCCTCTCATAGATTACTTGCTATCTTACGCGCAGAAAATGAAGGCTTTATACGTGTAAAAATCACGATAGACGATGAGCGCGCTTTAGAGAAAATAGAACGCAAACTCATACGCTCTCATAATGACTGTGCAAAGCAAATTGAGATAGCCGTTAAAGATGCCTACAAACGTCTTTTACTACCTGCATTATCTAATGAAGCTTTATCAGAAGCTAAGAAAAAGGCAGACGAGACTGCCATTACTGTTTTTGCCAAAAACCTCAAACAACTCCTCTTAGGATCACCCTTAGGTGAAAAACGTATCCTTGCCATTGATCCTGGTTTTAGAACGGGTTGCAAAGTAGTATGCCTAGATGCGCAAGGGCAGTTAGTACACAACGAAACCATCTACCCTCACGCGCCCAAAAACGACGATAAAGGAGCCATTAAAAAGATTTCTAGCCTTACCGAAGCCTATAAAATTGAAGCCATTGCTATTGGAAATGGGACTGCCTCACGAGAAACGGAACGTTTAATTAAGCGTATTCATTTTAAAAATGATATTGAAGTTTTTGTGGTGAGTGAAGCAGGAGCCTCTATTTATAGTGCGAGTAAGATTGCTAGAGATGAGTTTCCTAATTATGATGTAACCGTACGTGGTGCTGTTTCTATAGGACGCAGACTACAAGACCCCTTAGCCGAGCTAGTTAAGATTGATGCAAAATCTATAGGCGTAGGACAATATCAGCACGATGTAGATCAAACAGCCCTTAAAAAAAGCTTGGATCAAACGGTCGCTACCTGTGTAAATGCCGTTGGGGTAAACATAAATACGGCCAGTGCGCCTTTACTAAGTTATGTTTCGGGAATTGGTCCAAAACTGGCAGAGGGCGTAGTACGCTTTCGCGAAAGCGAGGGCCCTTTTAAGACACGACAGGATGTAAAAAAAGTACCTCGCTTGGGAGGTAAAGCCTATGAACAGTCGGCGGGATTTTTAAGAATTAAAGGAGCTCAAAATCCATTAGACGACTCATCTGTTCATCCAGAGCGTTATAAGCTAGTTACACGTATTGCTAAAGACCAAAAAGTGTCTATTGCCGAAATGATAGGAAATACCGCTTTATTAAAAGCTATTGACCTTACACAATACGTTACCGAAAAAGTAGGATTACCTACACTTACCGACATTATTTCAGAACTAGAAAAGCCCGGTTTAGACATTAGAGAAAAAGCAAAGGTCTTTACTTTTAATCAAAATATCAGAACAATTGACGACCTCCAGGCAGGGCAATTATTACCCGGTATTGTAAACAATGTAACTGCTTTTGGTGCTTTTGTAGATATCGGGATTAAAGAGAGTGGTTTGATACATATTTCTAATCTTGCAGAGGGCTTTGTAAGTGATGTGAGTGCACACGTGAGTTTGCAACAACAAGTCATCGTAAAAGTGTTAGAAGTAGATATACAACGTAAACGCATACAGCTCAAATTAGAAAAATAGGCTATGCTCAAAATAGCGTATCACCCAATCTATAAACATCCACTACCCGAGGGACATCGTTTTCCCATGGAAAAATACGATCTTCTCCCAAGACAATTACTACACGAAGGGAGTTGCTTAAAAGAACATTTTTTTGAACCTCAAAAAGCCAAAGACAAGGAGGTTCTTAGATGTCATACCCAAGAATATGTAAACGCATTAAAACAATTAGAAATTGATCCTAGAGCCCAGCGTAAAACAGGATTTCCCTTATCGCAAGAATTGGTAGACCGCGAACTTATTATTGCTCAAGGCACGATAGATGGGTGTCACTATGCCTTAGAAAATGGGATTGCTATGAATATAGCAGGAGGCACGCATCACGCCTACACAAATCACGGGGAGGCTTTTTGTTTACTAAACGATCAAGCAATAGCCGCTAGATATCTTCAAAGCAACGGACTTGCTAAAAAAATACTCATTGTAGATCTGGACGTACATCAAGGTAACGGAACGGCAGAGATTTTTAAAAATGACCCTAGCGTCTTTACATTTTCTATGCACGGGAAAGCAAATTATCCGTTTAAAAAAGAACTCTCAGACCTAGACATTGCCTTAGAGACAGATACAGGAGATGCTACATACCTAGCTATATTAAAAGAAGCATTACCGCAACTCATCCAAGAGCAACAACCAGATTTTATTTTTTACCTCTGTGGGGTAGATATACTAGCTACAGATAAGTTGGGCAAGCTAGGCTGTTCTGTACAAGGCTGTAAAGAGCGTGATCGTTTTGTATTACAAAGCTGTTACGACCTTAATATTCCTGTACAATGTAGTATGGGTGGTGGGTATTCTCCAGATATTAAAATTATTGTAGATGCCCACGCAAATACATACAGACTAGCACAAGAAATTTATTTTTAAACAGTTTCTTCTCTTGTAAAATACAATCTAGAGATAGGGGAAAACAATTATCTTTACCTTGTGCAAACTCACTACGATTATAGTATTCTAGGTGCTGGTCTTTCGGGATTAACAGTCGCGTTACGAATGTCTCGAGACCCTTTTTTTGCTTCAAAGCGTATTGCCATAATAGACCAAGATCTCAATAAAGGCAACGACCGTACTTGGTGTTTTTGGGAAACCGAAGCAGATATGTACGAGACTATAATTTCACACAAATGGTCACAGGTTCTTGTAAAAGGCAAAGGCGTAGACCAAACCATAACTA
>CAZJRA010000236.1:0-3123 GCA_964548335.1 uncultured Flavobacteriaceae bacterium
GATATTGTTTTAGGGGATTTAGATAACATCTCTGCATAATCTGTTACCTGGTGTTTTTGCCTAAAATGACTTTCCACCATAATATGAAATTTACGTATAATGGTACGCTGTGGCTTGGCTATTCCTTCTAGTTTTTCTTGCCCTGTAATAAGTCGTGTAGATTTTATAAGCAAGCGTTTAAGCATGACTCGTAGCATCTCTCCTTGTATTTGATCTTGGGCTTCAAACTCTTCCCTAAACACCGAAAAAATAGCTTCAAAATTCTGCCTATCTTTTTCGATCAACGTAATTATTGGAGGTTGTGATGACCCAAAAAATAGTAGCCCGTTACAAGAAATCTCATGATCGTGATCACGTATACAGTAAAACTCCCTATTAAAAGCAATAGCGATTACTCCAGGACTCTTTTCAATCTCTATAATATTAAGCGGTGTCGTAAATATAACCTGATGATGCTTTAAAGACACCGTATAACCATCTACCTTTATAATACATGATTTTTCTCGCGCCCAAATAACCTTATAATACCGTTTGTTTTGTAATAGCGCTTGTGAAGAAGCGCCGTTAAAGTTGGTTAATATAAACGAGCTTTCTTCTATTACTCCCTTAAACTCTAATTTCATATTGTAAATAAAAGAAATATTTAATTCTTAATATGAATAATATACAATATATATGAGATGGTGAAGTCGGGTTTAGGTTTCTTTGAGTGAATGCTAAAAGAAAGATTTTTATAATTAAGCACAACTACCTCGTATAAGATTGATTGTGTATTTCAGCAACTAAACTAGCAATAAATTATACACCTTGTTTGCTAGAACTAATAATTTCCCAGTACAATCTTATTTTTTAATGATTTTATGAATAAGACTAAAATTATTTAGGGTATTAGTTATTTTTAGTAAGTAAATACCTGCTGATAAATGTTCAATTGATATAAACTCTGGACTATTACTTAAGTTGTTAATTAATTTTCCGTTTATATCATAAAATTGCACATTATAATCCAGCTCAGAATCACTAATCAATCTTATTAATGACGAACTTGGGTTGGGTAGAACCTGAAATTTAAATGCATTTAGATCGTCAATGCCTAAAGTACCTGGACCATCACAATTTCCATCTATAGTTGTTTCTGTACCATTTAATATTTGGTCTACACAAGACCAGCCATTTCTAATAATTGCTGCTTCTGCTCTTAACTTATCTAATATATCTGATTCTTCATTAGTTAAAAACTGTGTTAAATCATTGCTTTCTTGTAAGTCATCTATAACATTATAAAACTCTACATCTCCATTTTCATTCTCTATCACTTTATAAGTATCGTTTCTAATTGCCCAGTATTCCACACCATTATTTATATCATCTGAGTATATAAAAGGTCTTGTAATTGTATTTTGAGTAGTTAGCGCAGAAGCGATGCTGTAACTATTATAAATACCTCCTTCTAAATCATTAGAAATTAGTTCTACAATAGTGGCATAGATATCATTTACTTGTACTAAACCATTTTCAAATTCACCTTGCCGAGTTACCCCATTTCCTGTAATAATCATAGGTACTCGCAAACCTCCTTCGTACATAGACCCTTTGTTATGTCCACTAGGAAAATATCTTGCAACGCCATTAGGCGAACCATTATCACCAATAAAAATAATAACAGTATTATCTAATGTCTCTTGGTCCATACTATTTAATAATTGACCAATATAATGGTCCATAGATTCTATTGCTGCCAGATATTTCCCTCTATTGTTGCTAGTATCTGTCTGCGAGAATGTTCCACTTGGTGGAACGTGAAAAGGGCTGTGAGGCGCAATATGTGCTAACCATAAAAACCATGGTTCGGTTTGATTCGACACCCAATTTATAGCCGAATTAGTAAAATGTTGTGTAAGGTATTCATTGACTTCTATCGTGTCACCATTTTCATCTACTTTATCCCAAGAATAGTAATTATTAATAACTCCAGATATAACACCTTCATAATAGTCTACACCATGTTCGTAGGGGTGATTTACGTTTACAGGATTGGAAATATGCCACTTACCTATAACTCCTTTTGCATAATTAGTTGTAAGGTTATTATTGAGATATGTAAATAAAGATTCGTTTGTTAAATCTAGGTTATCTGGCACGTTTCTAACACCAGATTTAATACCATACTTACCACTAAGTATAGATGCTCTAGTCGTTGTACATTGTGGTGTAGCCCACGCATTTAAAAATGATACTCCAGAGTTTCTGAGACTTTGAATATTAGGTGTAGTAGGCAAAGAATTAACGGAGAAACCATAATCATTTGGATTTAAAGTATCAAGCCCTAAGTCATCAGCAACTATTACCAGTACATTTGGGTTTTGAGCTTTAAGTATGTTGCTATTGCATATAAAAACTAATATAGTTAATGCAAGTTTTATCCTAAAAAAGGGAGTGTTTGATGATTTCATACTAATCCAAGTTAATATTGATTTATCCTTATTTTTTAAAAAATCTCTAATCATCCTATCAAATTTTATTTCTATAAGGTTTTCCTGTTTGTTATTGACATCAAAAAGTGCTTTGCTTTTCAATTAGGTTTCGATAAAATGTAAACTACAGCCAACGAAAGGATTATATGCAGGTCGCCTTTTAGTTTTTAAATTTACGCATTAATTCGTTTAAATTAAAGACATAAAAAAGGAGCCTCATTTCTAAATCTCCTTAGGTAGTAACAGAAATAGAATTCATTTTCTCACTATGCTCGAAAAAGTAAACTTGAAATTGACCTCCTCCCTTAAATCGAACTACCCATAATTAGAAATTCTGAGTTATTTTCATTCATTTTTATGTATTCATTGGGGAATATATCCCTCAATGAACTATGCGGCCTAAAAGAGTTATAATCTTCCCTCCAGACATCAAATTTTTCTTGTGCAGCATCTAGAGATAAAAACCAATTTACGTTGAGACATTCATCCATAAACGATCCATTAAAACTCTCGATAAATGGGTTGTCAGTAGGTTTTCCTGGTCTTGAGAAGTCTAATTCAACCTTACTCTCATAAACCCATTTATCTAGTACTTTACTAATAAACTCACTTCCATTATCCACTTTAATGCGTTTTGGAAGGGTTTCTT
>CAZJRA010000237.1:0-3118 GCA_964548335.1 uncultured Flavobacteriaceae bacterium
ATACTTTCTCTTTTTTTATTGGTCACCATACCATCTTCTTTAGTATCGTGATCTACAGTAATACAAAAAGGAGTTCCTACAGCATCCTGACGTCTATATCTTCTTCCTACAGCATCTTTCTCATCATATACCACCTGATAATCTAGTTTTAAATCATCTACTATTTGTTTTGCTATTTCTGGAAGCCCATCTTTTTTTACTAATGGTAAAATAGCTGCTTTTACAGGAGCAAGAATAGCCGGCAACTTAAGTACAACTCTACTTGTACCATTTTCTAACTCTTCTTCTTGTAAAGACTTTGAAAACACTGCTAAAAACATTCTATCAAGACCTATAGACGTTTCTACTACATAAGGCACATAATTCTCATTTAATTCTGGGTCAAAAAACTGTAGTTTTTTTCCTGAGTGTTCTTCGTGTGCCTTAAGGTCAAAATCTGTTCTTGAGTGAATTCCTTCTAATTCCTTAAATCCAAACGGAAAATTAAACTCTATATCTGCTGCAGCATTAGCATAGTGTGCTAGTTTTTCGTGATCGTGAAAACGATAATTTTCTTCTCCTAAGCCTAAAGAAGTATGCCATTTTAACCTTGTCTCTTTCCAATGTTCATACCATTTTATCTCTTCTCCTGGGCGTACAAAAAATTGCATTTCCATTTGCTCAAACTCTCGCATTCTAAAAATAAATTGTCTTGCTACAATCTCATTTCTAAATGCTTTTCCTGTTTGTGCAATCCCAAAAGGAATTTTCATCCTCCCTGTTTTTTGCACATTCAAGAAGTTTACAAAAATCCCTTGTGCCGTTTCTGGTCGTAAGTACAAATCTGTAGCGGTCTCTGCAGATGCCCCTAACTTAGTACCGAACATAAGGTTAAACTGCCTTACATCTGTCCAATTCTTTGATCCCGACATAGGACAAGCAATCTCTAACTCTTCTATAAGTGCCTTTACCCCTGCTAAGTCGTTTGCGTCTAACAATGTCGCAAGCCTTGCGGTAGCACTTTTTTGTTTTTCGCGATACCCCATAACTCTAGGGTTTGTAGCTTCGTACTGCTCACGGTCAAAAGAATCTCCAAATCGCTTTGCAGCTTTTTTTATTTCTTTTTCGGCTTTTTGATTAAGCTTTTCTGCATAATCCTCTATCAATACATCTGCGCGGTATCGCTTTTTTGAATCCTTATTATCTATTAATGGGTCGCTAAAAGCATCTACGTGACCTGAAGCTTTCCAAGTAGTAGGATGCATAAAGATAGCAGTATCTAATCCCACAATATTATCGTGCATTTGCACCATACTCTTCCACCAATAGTCTCTTATATTTTTCTTGAGCTCTACACCATTCTGACCATAGTCATAAACAGCGCTTAATCCGTCATAAATCTCACTACTCCCAAAAATGTATCCGTACTCTTTTGCGTGAGAAATTACTTTCTTAAAATGATCTTCTTGTTGTGCCATCGTTTGTTTCTGAGGTTTAGCTTTCGCGAAAGCGCTATCTATTCCTTTATATTTTTAATTATAAAGAACAAAAATAGTAATCCCTTAGACAAATAAGAGATTCTCGAAAAGTTATTTTAAGGTAAGGTTTGTGGACTGAAGAAAGCCTTTTGAGTTATAAATCTCAATCTTATATGCGCCTTTACTAAAGGCACTAACAGGAAGCACCAATTCGCATATTTTATGCGTTTGTTTGTTAGATTTTATACTCGTCTCTGTATTGTATGATAACTCTTCTCCTGTGTCTAAAGTTATCTTACGCTTAATTCCTATTAACTTATTATTTTCTGCAAGAACTCTAACATAAAAAACACGTTCTGAAGGAGGTAATGCCTCTTCCATATTTACCACATAGCACACTCGTATCATTTGAGCTCTTGAAGCTCGTGCGGTATTTACAAACTTACCACTACTACGCTGTATCACTCCATACGATTGTAGGTCAGTAATCGTAACCTGAGTTTTTGGGATAGGTGCTACAGGTGCCTCTTTCATCACTTTCTTAACAGGTTGTATATCTCTTACTTTTGTAATACTGTCCAAGCTGTTTTGAATACGCTCTTGAAGATTAGAAAGCCTTCTCGTCTCTTGTTGTAAGCTGTCGTTTTGATTAAGGAGGACTTTCCACTCTTTACGAAGTTGTCTGATTTCCAACTGATATCTATGCACTGTAGACCTAGTAATCTCGTTACTGTCTATCTTTTTTTGAAAAGCTTCTAAGCGCTCTTTTGCAACAATTAATTCTGAAGACAATGCATTTTTCTCTTTTAAAAGCAAGCTATATCTCCCTATTTCTTCTTCTAACTCTGCCTTGATAAGTTCTTTATTTTTAACAAGCTGCGTCTCGTTGTCTTTCACTTTTGTATGAAAAGAGTAGGTATATGCTCCAAGACCAATCACAACAAGACATAAGAGAATCGTAAGGATTAAAAGTGTAGTATTCGTACTTTTATTGGTCATATATTCCTACTTTGGAAGGAAGTGGTTAAATTAGAAAAAAAAATGTAATCCATTGTTACAATCACTCAAAGACTTATTTTTCCCTCCTTCTTGCAAAAGTTGTTCTACTCACTTGCAGTCTTCTGAGTATTTTTTGTGTACTAACTGTAGACACCATCTCCCGCTAACCAATTACCATAAGAATAACGATGATTCTATTAAAAAATTATTCTACGGTAGATTAATTTTAGAGAATGCCACAGCATTATTTCATTTTGAAAAAAAAGGAGGTGTACAGCAACTTATGCATAACCTTAAGTATAAGGGAGATAAAAAGATAAGTGGTTTTTTAGGAGAGTGGCTAGGCTATGAACTCGCTCAAAATCCAAAATATGCTACTGTAGACCTCGTTATTCCCGTTCCTATCCATCCAAAAAAGAAAAAAACAAGAGGATACAATCAAGTAGAGGGGTTTGCAAAAGTCATCGCCAAACATCTTAATACTAGGTATAGCGATACACTTCTTCTTAAATCTAAAAACACCAAAACCCAAGTTTTTAAAGGTCGTTTTACTCGAAGTGGTGAAGTCTTTGAAGCTTTCTCCGTTTCTGATATTATAAGTGAGCAAAACAACCACATCTTGCTTGTAGATGACACCCTAACCCCAGGTGCTACCATAGAAG
>CAZJRA010000238.1:0-3116 GCA_964548335.1 uncultured Flavobacteriaceae bacterium
TTCTCGGGCTTAATATATACTCTCCATTTTTATTTTTTTTAATCCCTACAATGTGTTTTTTTAAAAACTCATCTTCTCTAATAAAAGTGATCAGCTCATATACTTCTTTAGCATCTGCTTTAGAGACTCCCGTAACTAGTGGCACCCTCGCAGAAAAATTAGTAGACAGTGGCATCACTTCACCTTCTTCTCCAATATAAAATGGTGTCTCACCATTTACTCTAGCAACAGGCTTTCGCTGCTGCACATCTACCCCTAACGACCCATCCATATTCACGTAAACCTCTGAATTTTTGACTAATGGATGTGCGTTGACCTGAGACTCAATCTCTTTCAAAGCTAATTTTTCTTTAGAGGTCTTTGTCAGAGCTACCCCACTTTGTATTAACAATTTATTAACCGATTCTCTAGTTACAAAAGGCTTACTTTCATCATCAAATTGCACAGTAACATCGGTCACTAATCGTTGTTCATTACGATGTGAACCAAAGACATATAGCCCCCCTGTTAAGAGCACTAATGAAATTAGTTTTATGTAGCCCCAATTAATTTGCATTGGCCAACTCCTTTGTTATTTTCAACACCTCTACCCCTATGTCTCCAGCCCCCATAAACACTACAATCTTATGGATACTTTCATCTACCGTTTTCTGCAAATTTTCTTTAGAAACAATTGCTTTTTCTTTAATCGCTATTTTCTCTAAAAGAACCTCACTAGACACCCCTTTAATAGGCAATTCTCTCGCTGGATAAATATCAAGTAATGCAACTTCATCAAACCGAGATAATTCGGTTGCAAAATCTGTCATAAAATCCTGAGTACGGCTATACAAATGAGGCTGAAAAACAGCCAATACAGTTTCTTCTGGATACATTTCTTTAACGCTCTGATATACCGCAGCAATTTCTGTAGGATGATGTGCGTAATCGTCTATTAAAACAAAACTCTCTGTATTGATTCTATAACTAAATCTCCTGTTTACACCTGTATAGGTTTGCAATGCACTAGGAAGTAATTCTGACGTCACCCCATATGCTAATGCCATACTTAACGCCGTAACTGCATTAAACAAATTATGTCTACCTGGTAAGCCAAAAGACATCTTCTCAATCACTCCCTTTGGGTGTGTAAAATCAAAAAGATAACTTCCGTTAGCAATAGATATATTTTGAGCACTATACATAGCATCATCTTCTATACCTACCGTATTTCCCTTTAGAGGAAGTCCGTTTTTTATAAAGAGCTGGTCACTTGAAACTTTACTTCCAAACTCCTTAAACGTATTCTCAAAATCCTCTTGATTTTCATAAATATCTAAATGGTCGGGATCCATTGAGGTAATACAAGCAATATTAGGCGACAATTGAAGAAACGAGCGATCAAACTCATCTGCCTCTACGACTACAACTTCATTTCCTTGTTGTATTAGATTGCTATTATAATTGTTAGTTATCCCTCCTATAAATGCAGTAACAGGAGCTTTTGTATACGCCAATAAATGCCCCAAAATACTAGATGTTGTGGTTTTACCATGGGTACCCGCAACAGCTAATGTATAGGTACGATTAGCTATCATCCCCAATACTTCTGCCCGTTTTTTGAGGTGGTAAGCGCTTTCGCGAAAGCGTAACAACTCCCCAAAACTATCGGGTACTGCAGGGGTGTAAACAACTAATGTTTTTTCTTTATTCGGGTATTTTTCTATTATAGAGTTATCGCTATTTTTGTAAGAGTCTTTATTTCCAACATCTACTACGCTTTGAGTAACCGCACTAGGGGTTTTATCGTAGCTTTCGACCTCTTCGCCATTGGCATGAAAATAGCGCGCTAAAGCACTCATTCCAATACCTCCTATGCCGATGAAGTATACTTTTGATATGTTTTTTAAGTCAATCACCCTACTCTAGATATTAATTTTTCTACTTCGTCTACAATATGTTTTGTTGCATCCGGCAAAGCAAGCTCTTTAATGCCTTTTCCTAAATTGTGGCGTTTTGCTTCATCAGAGAGTAAAGATTCTAAAATTCCTTCAAACTCCTGTGATGCCTGCGACTCTTTAATGAGTATTCCTGCTTGTTTTGAAGTAATAGCCTCTGCATTTTTTGTTTGATGGTCTTCAGCTACATTAGGGGACGGAATAAATACCGTTGCTTTTCCTACAATACACAATTCAGATACAGAACTAGCCCCTGCTCTAGAGATAATTACATCTGCAGCTGCATACGCCATATCCATTTGGTCTATATATGCCATTACTTGTACCGTATCAGACTGATATTGTTTGTACTGTTCATAATACAGTTTACCTGTTTGCCACAGTAATTGAACACCTTCTTTTTTAAAATACTCCAAGTGCTCACTTATCAATTTATTTACTGCTCTTGCTCCAAGGCTTCCCCCAATTACAAGCACTACTTTTGAATTATGTAACAAACCATACTTTTCAAAAGCAGCGACTTTCTTACTACTAATATCAAGTAAATCACTACGTACAGGATTTCCTGTTTTTATAATTTTCTCTTCTGGAAAAAAGCGATGCATCTTATCGTAAGCGACACATATTTTTTGCACATTTTTAGAGAGTAACTTATTTGTAATTCCTGCATAGGAATTTTGTTCTTGAATAAGCGCGGGGATATTCTTACGTGTTGCCATTTTTAACAATGGCCCCGAAGCAAACCCTCCCGTACCAATCACCACATCTGGCTTAAACTTCTTTATTATCTTATTAGATTTCCATAAACTTGATAAGAGTTTAAACGGAAATTTTAAATTCTCTAACGATAACTTACGTTGTATACCCGATATCCATAACCCCTTAATATCATACCCTGCCTGTGGTACTTTTTGCATTTCCATTCTATCCTTTGCGCCCACAAAAAGGAATTGCGTCTCAGGATAGCGACGCTCTATCTCTTTTGCAATTGCAATTGCAGGATAGATATGCCCTCCTGTTCCTCCGCCTGATATGATTACTTTATATGGTTTCACTTAGTATATCTAATGGGTTTTCTACAGTATCTTCTTCTGGTATTACCACTTCTCTTTTTGCACTTACACTTAATACAATTCCTATCGCCATACAGGTCATCCAAATAGAGGTACCCCCACTACT
>CAZJRA010000239.1:0-3100 GCA_964548335.1 uncultured Flavobacteriaceae bacterium
GTGCAACATATAGAGCTAATGAATATCGTAATTATGATTACGGGTTCTATAGTTGGGGTAGCATATATAACTGAGTTATTTATGTCTTGGTATTCAGGAGTAGAGTATGAGCAGTATGCATTCTTAAATAGAGCAACAGGACCGTATGCTTGGTCTTATTGGGCAATGATGACGTGTAACGTTTTCTCTCCTCAATTTATGTGGATCCCTAAGTTGAGAAGAAGTATTATGTTCTCTTTCGTGATTTCTATTGTAGTAAACATAGGAATGTGGTTTGAGCGTTTCGTAATTATCGTGACTTCGCTTCACCGTGATTACTTACCATCTTCTTGGACAATGTTCTCTCCTACTTTTGTAGATATTGGAATCTTTATAGGAACGATAGGTTTCTTCTTCGTACTCTTCTTATTATATGCTAGGTCATTCCCGGTAATAGCACAAGCAGAGGTGAAGACTATTATGAAGTCTTCTGGAGAGCGTTATAAGAAAATAAGAGAGGCTGGACAATCATTAGTAGGTACAGGAGCAGATTCTCGTACATCTGGAGGACCAGTTAAGATCAATTTAGGAAATGGAACTTCAACTGCGACAAACGCTGTAAAAGAAGTTGTAGAGGAAGCAGCTGTTGTAACAGGTACAGCAGATGATCTTTTAGCAAGCTTAGGTACTTTTGATTCTGCAACTCAAACGGCAGATGATTTAAAGAAAGTAAAAGGTATTGGTCCTAAAATGGAAACTACGTTAAATGAAATGGGTATATACCAATTCGCTCAAGTTTCTAAAATGACCAAGAGAGAATACGATTTATTAGATAGTTTAACAGGGTCTTTCCCAGGACGTGCAGAGCGTGATGATTGGGCAGGACAAGCAGCAAAACTTAATAACAACTAGTATGGCATCACAAGTTATACACGCAATGTACAATGATGACGACATTCTAATGAATGCCGTTAAGGAAGTTCGAAAGAAACACTTGCATATTAATGAAGTGTACTCTCCTTTTCCTGTACACGGTTTAGATAAGGCTATGGGCCTTGCAGATACACGTATTGCTATTGCAGCATTTATGTATGGATGCGTTGGACTTACAGTAGCTATTTTAATGATGAACTTCATTATGATAGAAGATTGGCCACAAGATATTGGTGGTAAACCTAGCTTTAGCTATATAGAGAATATGCCTTCTTTTGTTCCTATTATGTTTGAGTTAACTGTATTTTTTGCAGCTCACCTTATGGTAATCACTTTTTATATGAGAAGTAGGTTATGGCCATTCAAAGAAGCTGAAAACCCTGATGTAAGAACAACAGATGATCACTTCTTAATGGAGATAGATGCTTCAGGACAAAACGCTCAAGAACTTGCAGATTTTCTTGTGTCTACAGGAGCAACAGAAATTAATCTAGTGGCAAACGAAGAATAAGTATTGGCAATGAAGAACATTTATAAAATAGCGGTTTTAGGAATTCTAATGGTAATGGCATCTTGTCAAAACACTAAGAAGCCTAATTATCAATATATGCCTAACATGTATGAGTCAGTAGGATATGAAACTTACTCTAAACATGAAATTTTCGAATCTAAAACAGGTGGTTCTGAGGCAATGTTGCCTGCAGAAGGATCTGTAGCAAGAGGATGGATGCCTTATGAGGTAAGTAATAGTGCAGAAGGATATGCTTTCGCAAAATCTAATCTTAGCAACCCAACTGCATATACAGAAGATAGACTTGCAAAAGGACAAGCATTATATGATATCTACTGTGGTATTTGTCACGGTAAGAAAGGAGCAGGTCAAGGGGCTCTTGTAAAAAGAGAAAAGATTCTTGGTGTGCCAGCGTATAATGATGCAGGAAGAGCACTTACAGAAGGAAGTATCTATCACGTGATGTATTACGGAATAAACTCTATGGGATCTTACGCTTCTCAAATGACAGAAGATGAGATGTGGATGGTAAACCATTATGTGATGTCTCTTAAGAACAAATTAGATGGTAAAGAAGCTAGATCGTTTGACGTTGTTAAAACAATGATGAAAACTGAAATGGCTGACAATCATCAAGAGGGTCATATGACTTCAGTAAGTCACGGAGCAGAACACTAAATAACCAATAAGAAAAGCGATAATTAAGAGATATGTATACATTATCTAAAAATATAAGACTTTCGGCATTCATTATTATGGCATTGGGCATCGTGCTTTTTGCTGTTGATTATATGGGTATGCCTAAAACAATTGAAGATGTTGCAGCCATGGAGGCAGCTCACGGCGATGGACATGGAGGTGGTCACGGTGATGCTCATGCTGTTTCTACATCAAGTCATGGACAAGAACACGCAGAAGAAGGTGGTCATGCAATGTCTGCAGAAGAGCATCTTGAGCATACTTTAGGAGAGTATCAAAACAAGCCTTGGAGTGCAGTATATATAGCAGCATTCTTTTTCTTTATGATAGCATTAGGTTGTCTTGCTTTTTATGCAGTACAATATGCAGCTCAAGCAGGATGGTCACCATTGTTACTAAGGGTAATGGAAGCTATCACAGCTTACCTACCATGGGGTAGTGTAATTATGTTTTTATTACTCGCAGCAGGAATGATGCATTTTAATCATATGTTTCACTGGGCGGATCCATCTTTAATAGAAGAAGGAAACCCTCATTATGATAAGATTATTGCTGGAAAGTCAGGATACTTAAATGCTTCTGGTCTTTTAATAAGAGCAGCTATCTTTCTTGCAGGATGGAACTTATATAGATATTTTGCACTTAAGTTTAGTAAGAACCAAGATGAGGCAACAGATATCAAATGGCATAAAAAATCATTTAAAGCTGCAGCCGTATTCTTAGTATTCTTTATGTACACAGAGTCTATGATGTCTTGGGATTGGATTATGTCTTTAGATCCACACTGGTTTAGTACATTGTTTGGATGGTATGTATTAGCGGGTATGATGGTTTGTGCAATTACAGTTATTGCAATAATCACGATGATTCTTAAAGGAGCTGGATACTTAGAAAAAGTTAATAATAGTCATATACACGACCTTGCTAAATTCATGTTTGCATTTAGTATTTTCTGGACATACTTATGGTTCTCTCAGT
>CAZJRA010000240.1:0-3084 GCA_964548335.1 uncultured Flavobacteriaceae bacterium
ATGCCATTTATAACTATCAGAAAAGAGAAAGACGATTTGGAAAGACTAGCGAACAGATTAATTAAAAGTAAAAAGCAGGTTTTGATAAAAAAAATCACTTTACTGCTTACACTTTTTGTAAGCTTTACTTCATTAGCTCAAAGAGATCTACCTCTAGATCCTGCAATACAATATGAGTTGGCAGACATTAATGTTACAGGAACAAGCACCTATAATGAGAATACTGTAATCGCTTTTACTGGACTTAGAGTAGGAGAAAAACTCTATCTCCCATGAGAAAAAATAAGTAATGTTATCAAGAAGGTTTGGGGGCTTGAACTGTTTTCTGACATTAATTTATTTGTCACGGATATAGATGGAAACAAAGTAAAACTTCAATTAGATATTAAAGAAGTTCCAGAACTTAATGAAGTTCAGTTTAGAGGTATTAAAGAAAAGAAAAGCGCTCCTCTCATAAAAGACAACGGACTAAATAAAGGTGCAAAAGTCACAGAAAACCTTCTCACTACTACAAAAAATTATATCGAAAATAGTTATCGAAAAAAAGGGTATCTCAACACTAAAGTACTCCTTAACCCTATTCCTAAAAAAGATACTATTACTGGAAAAAGTAAAGTTGATTTAGTTATAAATATAGATACAGGGGAAAGAGTTAAAATAAAAGACATCTCTTTTGATGGCCGAAAAGAAGTACAAGAAAAGAAGCTTACGGCAGCAATGAAAAACACCAAAGAGAAAAAATGGTGGCGTTTATGGAAGCGATCTAAGTTTATACAAAAAGATTTTAATGACGATAAAATATCTTTGATAGACAAATACAAAGAGAAGGGATATAGAGATGCACGTGTAATTACAGATTCTATATACAATCACGAAGACAATGAGATTACATTAAACATAAAAGTTTCAGAAGGAAAACGTTATTATATAGGAGATATCAATTTTATTGGAAATACAGTGTATACAGACACTCAACTCCAAAACAAATTAGGACTACGCAAAGGAGATATATACAATGGTGTATTACTTAAAAATAGGATCCAAAAAGATCAAGACCCAGATGCAGATGATCTTGCAAACCTATACCAGAATAGCGGGTACTTATTTTCCAACATAAATGCTGTAGAAACAGGTGTAGATGGAGATACCATTAATTTTGAAGTACGTATATCAGAAGGGAAACTAGCTCATTTTAACCATGTAGAAGTAAAAGGAAACGATAAGACCAAAGATAAAGTTATCTATCGTGAACTTCTTACAAAACCAGGACAGCGTTACAGCAAAGAAGCTGTAGTAGGCTCAATAAGAGAATTGGGGCAATTAGGTTTTTTTGACACACAACAACTCACTCCCGAATTTAAGAATTTTGATCCTATAGCCGGTACAGTAGATCTCGAATATAATGTTGTAGAGCAAGGGGCTAGCCAAATCGAACTTCAAGGAGGTTTTGGTGGTGGAGGTTTTGTAGGAACTTTAGGATTAAATTTTAACAACTTCTCCATACAAAACTTATTTAACAAGGATGCCTATGACCCTTTACCTATGGGAGATGGTCAAAATTTTTCGGTACGAGCACAAGCTAGTCAGTTCTTTCAGACGTATAGTATTTCACTAACAGATCCTTGGTTTGGAGGAAAAAAACCAATACAGTTTAGCGCATCTCTTTCTCATACAATACAATTTCTATTTAACAACCTAGCAGTATCTCAGTCTGAACGTGTAAATAGAGATAGCCGATTTAATATTACAGGAGGATCTCTAGGTCTCGCTAAGCGTTTATCTTGGCCAGACAGAAACTTTACCTTGTCACATGCATTAAGCTACCAACATTTTGATTTAGTAAACTTTAATACTGGTTTATTTACTTTTGGTGATGGCTCTTCAGAAAACTTGGCATACACCATTGGTCTTAGTAGAAACAATACTTTTAATAGTCCGATTTTCCCAACAGGAGGATCAGAATGGAGTGTAACCGCAAAAGCTACTCTTCCTTATTCTGCTTGGAATGGAGTAGATTATGGCGACTTAACAAGAGCTCGTAATATTGCAGAAGAGGCTCAAGACACAGAAACTATTGCAGCAATAGATCAAGAACGATTTAGGTTTTTAGAGTATTATAAAGTAAAGTTTGCTGGGAAATGGTATACCAGCCTTGGGGCAAAATTTGTCTTACAATCTAATGTAGAACTTGGATGGCTAGGAGCTTACAACCAAGAACGTGGGGTTCCACCTTTTGAACGTTTCTTCTTAGGGGGAGATGGATTAGGAGGATTTGCATTAGATGGACGAGAGATTATACGATTAAGAGGATATCCTAATCAATCTGTTACTCCACAAGATCGAGGAATCGCTACATCTGAAACGGCAAATGATGGAGCTCCTATTTACAATAAGTTTAGTTTAGAACTTAGGTATCCTATTACATTTAGTCCGGCGGCAACAATTTACAGTCTTGCATTTGCAGAAGGAGGCTCTTCTTATGATAATTTTAGAGATTATAATCCATTCCAATTGAGTAGGTCTGCTGGAGCAGGAATTCGTATATTTATGCCTGCTTTTGGTTTACTAGGACTAGATTTTGGGTATGGTTTTGATCCTATTCCTGGGCTTAACACCCCTAATGGATGGGAGACACACTTTATTATTGGTCAACAATTTTAATCTTTGGCTCGATTATTTCTAAAACAACTTTGACGAATTATGAATACAAAAGTTTTTTTATTTCTAGCGGGTATCTTTTTTATATCCTTACAAACACTCAATGCTCAGAGAGGTCTTAGGGTTGGTTATATTGATATGGATTATATTCTAGAAAATGTACCTGATTATCAAGAAGCATCTAAACAACTTGCTGAAAAAGTTAGCAGATGGAAAGCCGATATTGAAAGTAAACTCAACGATGTTAATGAAATGAAAAAGCAATTGGAAAATGAACGCCCTTTGCTTACTCAGGAATTAATTGAAGAACGTATCGAAGAAATCACTTTTGAAGAAAATCAAATTTCAGATTATCAACAAAAACTTTTTGGACCAGGCGGAAGTCTCGCTACACAAAAGAGACAATTAGTAGAGCCTGTGCAGGAT
>CAZJRA010000241.1:0-3074 GCA_964548335.1 uncultured Flavobacteriaceae bacterium
TATTAACGAGCTTTTAACCAAAAATTAAAGGAATTATTTACGTAAAAAACGACTCTGCCAGCTATCCTTAGCAGGGACTTCCCAGTATTCTCGGTACTCTCCTAGATTGGTTACCAGGTTATTAAACACAATCGTATTTTTTCCTACAGCACCGTCTTTAACCTTCTTCTTAAAATCTAGTAAGGTTTTGTAGTGAATTCTATCATTTTGATAGTAGGTAACATTCATCTTATCCAATAAATCTAGCTGTAATTCTTCTTGTAAAGATTGTATAAATCGTACTTGACTATCTATTGAGCATCCACTAGCGGCTGCTTGAGATTGATCTAAAGCGATTGTAATAAAACGATTGTATTTTATCTCAAAAGCAGCTTTAAGCGCAGCGCCGTGTGCGGTCCAAGCTTCTAAAAAAGTAGTAAGGTCTTTTGTAGCCTTTGTTACTTGCTCGTCAGATAGTTTTGTATCACTCTGATATATCCAAACACGAGCTGTCTCAGGAAGAGAAGAAATAGGTTCTAACATTATTATAAGTCTTGTGCAGAAGCAATCATTTCGGCAATATCCATAACCTCTATACTATCTTCTTTCTCTTTATTCTTTACACCATCTGTCATCATTGTATTACAAAAAGGACAACCTGCTGCTATGATTTCTGGTTTTGTTTCTAGCGCTTGTTCTGTACGTGCAACATTTACATCTTTAGTACCTGGTTCTGGCTCTTTAAACATTTGCGCCCCTCCTGCTCCACAGCAAAGTCCTTTAGACTTACACTTACGCATTTCGACTAGCTCTACTTCTAACTTACGTAATAAGTCCCTAGGAGCTTCGTATACATTATTTGCACGTCCTAAATAACACGGATCATGAAAAGTAATGCGTTTTCCTTTAAACTTACCTCCCTCTACAGTTAGCCTTCCTTCTTCTAATAAAGATTTTAAAAAAGTAGTGTGGTGTACTACTTCATAATTACCTCCTAAAGACGGGTATTCATTTTTTAGCGTATTAAAGCAATGCGGACAAGCAGTTACTACTTTTTTAATTTCGTAGGCATTAAGTACTTCTATATTTGTTACGGCCTGCATCTGAAACAAAAACTCATTTCCTGCTCTTTTTGCTGGATCTCCTGTACAACTCTCCTCTGCTCCTAAAACAGCAAAATCTACATTTGCTTTATTTAGTATACGAGCAAAGGCTTTTGTTATCTTTTTTGCACGGTCATCAAAACTTCCTGCACAACCTACCCAAAATAAGACTTCTGGCTTTTTACCTTGAGCCATATACTCTGCCATTGTAGGTACTTTTAATACTTCACTCATAATCTAATCTAATTGCGTTTTGATATATCAAAACAAATTTTATTTAAGCGTATATAAAGATGGTATATGCTTAATTTTCTTGTATCCAGTTCCCTCTATCCATTTGATTAAATGGCCAAGGAGCTCCGTTATTTTCTATATTAGTCATTGCATTATTAAGGTCTGATGGCGCACTACTCTCTTCCATAACCATATACCTTCTCATCTCCATAATAATACTTAGAGGATCTATACTTATAGGGCAAGCTTCTGTACAAGCATTACAGGTAGTACACGCCCACAACTCTTCTTTTGTAATATAATCGTCTAATAACTGTTTCCCATCGTCTTTAAACGTACCGTTTACTTCTATATTCTTACCAACTTCTTCAAGACGATCTCTTGTATCCATCATTACCTTACGAGGTGATAATTTTTTACCTGTTTGATTGGCAGGACACTCACTTGTACATCGCCCACACTCTGTACAGCTATAGGCATTCATTAACTGTACCCAGTTTAAATCTGTCACATCACTTGCTCCAAATTTTTCTGGATCTGAAGCATCATCTACTCCTTCTGCAGGTGCTGCAAATGGATCTGCATTAGGGTCCATCATAAGCATTACTTCATCTGTAACAGATTGTAAATTATCTAACTCTCCTTTAGGTTTTAATTTTGCATACCAAGTATTAGGAAAAGCAAGTAATATGTGTAAATGCTTAGAATAATATAAATAATTTAAAAAGGTTAAAATACCTATAATGTGTATCCACCAAGCAGCACGCTCTATTAGAATAAGTGTACTTGTAGAAAGTCCGTTAAAAAGAGATAATAAGTATTGACTTACAGGGAAAGCACCTACAATACCATCTGCAGAGGCGTAATGTGCTGCTCCGTTAAGTTGTAATTGATAATCTGCTGCGTTCATTAGCAAAAACAAACTCATAAGAACCATCTCAAAGTAGAGAATAAGGTTTCCGTCCATTTTAGGCCAACCTTTCATTTCTGGACTTAAGAATCTTTTAATTCTAATTACATTACGACGTATCCAGAAGATCACTACAGCAACAAATACTAGCAATGCTAAGATTTCAAAGCTCCCAATTAAAAAACTATAAAATCCTCCTAAAAATCCAAAGGCTCTGTGAGTACCAAAAAGACCATCTACTATAATCTCTAATACTTCTATATTAATGATAATGAAGCCTACATATACAATTATGTGAAGAATACCTGATACAGGTCTAACGACCATTTTGTATTGGCCTAAGGCTATTTTAGCCATATTACGCCATCGTACATCTTTGTTATCAGAACGATTTATATCTTTTCCTAGTCGTATGTTTCTAAGGAGTTTTTTTATGTTTTTTATAAAAAAACCTACTCCTAAAACAAGGATACTAAGAAAAATGAGTCTTGATATATATTCCATAATTCATGCTGTTAGTAGCCCACCTAACGTAATGAATCTTTAGATGGGGTGTACTCTTTAGCTTTTTTGCCAAAAAGAGAAAAATGTACGTATCGTTTAGGGTTGAGCCTCATATCTTGTAAAAGAAGCTCCATCTGCTTGCTGGTACGTTCCAAATTTACATAAACTTGCTCATCCTGCAAAAGCTTTCCTGCGGTTCCTTTTCCTGTTTTAAGATTATCTGCAATCGCATTAAAGTCACCGAGTAATTTTTCCATATTGGCTATTACCCCTTCTATCTCTATCTTAGACAGTTTGCTAGATAATTCTGAAAAATCTTTAGAACCAGAATTAAAGTTAGCCAA
>CAZJRA010000242.1:0-3074 GCA_964548335.1 uncultured Flavobacteriaceae bacterium
TAAACAGAGAAAAGAACTACGTAAATCTCCTATAGAAATCTAGGCTAATATTTCAAAACATAAATTATATTTGCGACTCTAGTTTAAATACACTTTTATTATGAGTTATGTATCAATTGTAGACCTTTTAAAAAGTGATGCAATACATCAAGAATTTACTGTAAAAGGATGGGTGAGATCATTTAGAGCAAATCAATTTGTAGCTCTTAATGATGGCTCTACCATTAAAAATTTACAATGTATTGTAGATTTTGAAAATACAGATGAAGACTTACTAAAACGTATTACAACAGGTGCTGCTGTAATTATTACAGGAATACTAGAGGAGAGTCAAGGTGCAGGACAACGCGTAGAGGTTAAAGCAAAAACGATAGAAATAGCTGGAGATGCAGATCCAGAAGAAGTAAAACTCACAATCCTCTCTCCTAAGCGACATAATCTAGAAAAATTAAGAGAGCAAGCACACTTAAGAGTACGCACCAATACGTTTGGAGCTATTATGAGAATGCGATCTAAGCTATCGTATGCAGTGCACCAATATTTTAATGAAAATGGTTTTTACCAAGCACATACGCCTATTATTACAGGTAGTGATGCTGAGGGAGCAGGAGAAATGTTTCAGGTAACAGGATTAGATCTTAGTAACCCTCCCAAAACAGAGAATGGCGCTATAGATTACAGTAAAGATTTTTTTGGAAAAGAAACAAATCTTACGGTATCTGGACAACTAGAAGGAGAAACCTACGCACTAGGGTTAGGGAAGATATATACCTTCGGCCCTACTTTTAGAGCAGAAAACAGTAATACGTCACGTCATTTAGCAGAATTCTGGATGATCGAGCCAGAGGTAGCCTTTATGGACCTAAATGGTAATATGGATCTTGCAGAGGACTTTATTAAATACGTAATTAACTATGTTCTTGAGCACTGTCAAGACGACTTAGAGTTTTTAGAAAACAGATTAATTCAAGAAGATAAACAAAAACCACAGGCAGAACGTGCTACGATGAGCTTACGCGACAAACTCAAGTTTGTAGCAGAAAACAGCTTTAAACGAGTAAGCTATACAGAGGCAATAGACATACTTCGTAATAGCAAGCCTAATAAAAAGAAAAAGTTTAAATACCCAATAAATGAGTGGGGGGCAGATTTACAGAGTGAGCACGAGCGTTATCTAGTAGAAAAACACTTTGAATGTCCTGTGATACTATTTGACTACCCTGCAAATATTAAGGCTTTCTATATGCGTCTTAATGAAGATGGTAAAACGGTACGTGCTATGGATATTCTTTTCCCAGGCATAGGAGAGATTGTAGGAGGTTCTCAACGAGAAGAGCGCCTTGATGTCCTTAAAGAGAAAATGGCAGTATTAGACATCTCAGAAGAAGATTTATGGTGGTACTTAGATACTCGTAAATTTGGTACTTGTGTACATAGCGGATTTGGACTTGGTTTTGAACGTTTGGTTTTATTTGCAACAGGAATGAGCAATATAAGAGATGTGATACCTTACCCACGTTTTCCTGACCACGCAGAATTTTAGACCTAGTTCTTAAATGATATACTCTTATCGTTAGTATTTTTCTTATCAAGATTAATTAATAATGATACGACCTTCTCTGTAATGAAATTAAAAATCGCTTTAGGGATACTTATCATTTTCTGTTATTCAGAAATAAGACCTGCATTGCCTTTTTTAGACTATTTTATAAATTTTGAATATATCTCTGAGGTACTTTGCATAAACAAAGAAAAGCCTATGCTTACTTGTAATGGTAAATGCTATTTAAGTCAACAATTAAAAGAAACACAAGAGTCTAAAAATAAAGACCAAGGCATCCCTACCACAAAAGTAGAAAGAATCCCCATGATCGTGTGTGATTACACATTTCCTAAATTTACAGCAACAGATTATATTTTTCAAAAGCATATTTCCTTTTATAATTTCTCAATAAAAGAGTTAATACTCTCACCTCCTACTCCTCCCCCAAAATATTAATTGAATGCTAGACTAGTTTCCAATATATAGGAAACTAAAAATATTTTTAATTCAATTAATACACTATAAACAATGTATCATAAAATATTAGTACCTATACTAGGTACAATCCTGCTATGCACAAATGTTGCTACAGCACAAGAAAATCAATGGACTTCGGGAAGACCTGATGGTCACGCACCTATAGGTGTTATGGGAGATCATTACCATAAAAAAGGAGAATTTATGGTTTCTCTTAAATCCATGACTATGTATATGGACGGGAATCTACAATCTGATGAAGAAATCTCAAATGAAGAAATCTTTGAAGAGTTTGTTATTGCCCCACAAGAGATGGTAATGCGTATGGAAATGGTCGGGGTTATGTATGCTCCTTCTGATCGAATTACCTTAATGGCTTCTGGAAAGTATGTATCCAACACCATGGATTTAAGAACTGCTTCAGGAATTAATTTCAGAACCGAAGGAAAAGGTTTTGGTGACATCTCTTTGGGTAGCCTTATTAAAATAATGAACCGTAACAGGCAGTCATTACACGGTAATGCCGGAATCTCTATCCCTACAGGAAGTATAGATCAACGCGATGCTACACCTATGAGTGATAATGCACCACTAGCCTACCTAATGCAGTTAGGGAGCGGTACATGGGACCCTAGTTTAGGCCTAACGTATTTAGGACAATCTGATCGTTTCTCTTGGGGAGCACAATCAATGTATAAACTAAGATTAGGAGAAAATTCAGAAGACTACTCTCTCGGAAATCGTTTTGATGCCGTAGGTTGGGGTGCTATTAAAGTTTCAGACTATTTTAGCTTTTCAGCAAGCTTACGTTATTTTGATTTACAACAAATTAACGGTGCAGACCCTGACTTAAATCCTGCTATTATGCCTTTATTTAATACTGATAACTCTGGAAGAAGTCAGTTAGATGCAGGCTTAGGAGTAAACTTCTTAATCCCATCAGGTAATTTAAAAAACCTTAGAATAGCTGCCGAAGTAAAACTCCCTGCTTATCAAGAGGTAAATGGAATCCAAATGGAAAACACCTTAATGTCTACATTAGGTATTCAATATG
>CAZJRA010000243.1:0-3046 GCA_964548335.1 uncultured Flavobacteriaceae bacterium
CTTATAAATAATGCAGGTATTACAAAAGACAACCTTTTAATGCGTATGTCTGAGGATGATTTTGATAAAGTAATAGAAGTAAACCTTAAGTCTATATTTAATATGACAAAGGCAGTACAACGTACGATGTTAAAGCAACGTCATGGGAGTATTGTTAATATGAGTTCTGTAGTAGGAGTAAAAGGAAATGCAGGACAAGCAAATTATGCAGCTTCTAAAGCAGGAATGATAGGTTTCTCTAAATCTATGGCATTAGAACTAGGTTCGCGTAATATTAGAACAAATGTACTTGCACCAGGATTTATAGAGACTGAAATGACTGCAAAATTAGACGGAGATATCGTTGATGGGTGGAGAAATACAATTCCACTTAAGCGTGGAGGCTCTCCAGAAGATATTGCAAATGCATGTGTATTTTTAGCTAGTGATTTAAGCAGTTATATTACAGGGCAGGTAATTAATGTAGACGGAGGTATGCTTACCTAATTAGTGACTAGAATACACCTATGGATACATCAACTTTTTTATGGATTATAGCAGCCGCTGCCGTAGCGTTTGCTTTTGCCGTATTTCAGTATCGTATAGGGAGTAAAGACCGTACAAAAAGAACACTTATATACGGGATTTTACGTTTTCTTTCGGTATTTGGGCTTTTGTTATTACTTGTAAACCCTAAATGGACACAAGTAAGTTATTATAACGAAAAGCCAAGTCTTGCTATTGCAGTAGATAATTCTAAAAGCGTTGCCCATCTAGGATATGATTCCCAAGTGGGAGAGGTGGTAAAACGCTTTCGCGAAAGCGAATTACTCAACGATAATTTTGATGTTCAGTTATTTAAGTTCGGAGATGAGTTGCGCCTTTTGGATAGTCTAGACTATACCGATAAGCAAACCAATCTAGCAAATGCTTTTCATTCCTTACAACCTCTGTACAAGAAAGGGGTGGCTCCTACGATTGTGATTTCAGACGGGAATCAAACGTTTGGTAGGGATTATCAGTATGAAGCAAAAGAGTTAGAACAAGCTATTTATCCAATAGTAGTTGGAGATACAATACAGTATTCTGATAGTAAAGTAGAGCGTGTAAATGTAAATAGGTATGCCTACATAAATAATAAATTTCCTGTAGAAGTATTCTTGAAAAATACAGGACAGCGGGCAAATAAAAATGCAGTTCTTAAAATTAAGTCGGGTACTAAGACAGTACATACAGAGACTGTAACATTCTCTAACGATAATTCTTCTATTATACGTTCGGTGCTTTTACCTGCAGATAGAGTAGGGCTTTCTAGGTATACAGTGAGTATTAGTCCAGAAAAATCTGAAAAGAACAAAGAGAATAATTACCGCAATTTTGCAATAGAAGTGATAGACCAGAAGACTAAGGTTTTACTCATCTCTAATAAGGTACATCCCGATGTGGGAATGTTTAAAAAGAGTATTGAGAGTAACTCATTACGAGAACTTACTATTTTAAACACTACAGAGAGTGCCGGTAAACTTAATGACTATCAATTAATACTACTATATCAACCTGATGAGCAATTTGCTCAAGTATATAAAGAGCTTAAAAGTCTAAATAAAAACAATATTGTTGTTACGGGCTCTCAGACTAATTGGGGATTTGTTAATCAAGCTCAAGACAATGCGTATATAGAGATTACAGGGCAAACGGAAAACGTGCAAGGAGTACTTAATACAAACTTTTCTAGTTTTACAATTCCAGATATAGGATTTAGTGATTTCCCTCCTTTGGTTACAGCTTTTGGTGAAGTTAATTTTAAATCAGAAGCAGATATTGCTTTATTTCAGAGAATAGGACGCATTACAACAGAGCAACCTCTTATAGCGGCGAGTGAGTCTAACGGACAGCGAGTAGTATATCTTCTAGGAGAAGGCTTATGGAAGTGGAGAGCTCAGAGTTTTAGAGATAAACGTAGTTTTCAAGAGTTTGACAATTTTATTGATAAACTCGTTCAATATGCTGCTTCTAATAAGTTAAAGAGTAGGTTAGATGTTTCTTATGATAGCTTTTATTATGGAAATAGTGCGATTAAAATAAGTGCGCAATACTTTGATAAAAATTATGTTTTTGATGGGCGTGCGTCCTTAAAGGCAACAATTACAAATAAGAAATCTAAAGAAAAATATACAGCACCTTTCTTGCTTAAAGGAAATTATTACGAGTTAGATTTAAGTAATTTAGAAGCAGGTGACTATAATTTTAATGTAGCAGTCACAGATAAGAGTTTATCTAGGTCGGGAACTTTTACTATTATTCCGTTTGAGGCAGAGTTGCAGTTTTTAAATGCAGATATTAATGCTTTAAAACAGTTGGCTTCTCAAACACAGGCGAGTTTATATACAATAGACCAAGTAGAAAGCCTTATTGCTTCATTAGTAAACGATGAAAGGTATCGTCCTGTGCAAAAAAGCAATGAGAAAGTAGTACCTTTAATAGATAGAAAATGGCTACTAGGGTTAGTCATACTGTTTTTAGCTATAGAGTGGTTTATGAGAAAATACAACGGATTAACTTAATAAATAAAATTAAACAAATAATAAAATGGATAAATTACCTAAAATTGGATTACCTATAGTATTCGGTGTGATACTAATCTTCATATTACTAGCAAAGTCTTCTGTAAACATCGGATATGGAGAAGCGGGAGTGTTGTTTAAAACCTTTGGAGGCGGTGTAGTTACAGACCAACCTGCTCTAGGAGAAGGGTTTCACATTATTGCTCCTTGGAACAAAGTATATATCTATAACACAAAGCAACAAGAAGTTTTTGAAAAGAAAATGCAAGTACTTTCATCTAATGGATTAGAGATTTCTTTAGATGTATCTGTATTATACCAACCACAGGCAGATAAATTAGGATTGTTACATCAGACTAAAGGAGAAAACTACTTAGATATTGTGATTATTCCAGAAATTAGAGCGGTTGCAAGAAGTGTTGTAGGACGTTATACTCCAGAGCAATTATATTCTACTAAGCGTGATGCTATCCAGAATGAAATTTTTGAAGAAACGAGTAAGA
>CAZJRA010000244.1:0-3041 GCA_964548335.1 uncultured Flavobacteriaceae bacterium
ATCATGTAGGACTTGAAGAAATTCATCATACTCAAAAACTAGATGCACCAAGTGGTACTGCTATTACCGTAGCAGAAGGTGTTGTTGAAAATTCTCACTATGACAAATGGGAATTAAATGAATCCCCAACACAAGCCTTTTCTAACAGCTATGTACCTATACAAGCCATAAGAGAAGGAAAAGTACCAGGCACACATACTGTAACCTATAAAAGCACTATAGATACAATTACTATTTCTCACGAAGCACATTCTAGACAGGGGTTTGCCCTAGGAGCTGTTGTTGCAGCAGAATGGCTTGCGGGAAAAAAAGGCGTATTTTCGATGCGTGATGTATTAAATTTATCTTAATACTGTAACAGTAAAAATTCTTAGACTACTAATCACCACAAAAGCATTTAGATTATGACAGTAACGCAATGGCTTCTATTTATTACAGTGATACAAGTAATTCACTTTATAGGCACTTGGAAATTATATGTTCGTGCAGGAAGAAAGGCTTGGGAAGCTGCAGTTCCTGTATATAATGCAATCGTGTTGATGAAAATCATTAACAGACCAACGTGGTGGACTATTTTATTGTTTATTCCTATAGTAAACCTCTTAATGTTTCCTGTTGTCTGGACGGAAACCGCAAGAAGTTTTGGTTTTAATACCTACAAAGACACTGCATTAGTAGTTCTTAGCTGTGGACTATATCTTTTTTACATTAATTATGCTACAGAAGCTACATATATAGAAGATAGAAGTTTACAACCTAAAAGTGCTAATGGAGAGTGGGTAAGCTCTATTATTTTTGCTGTGGCTGCTGCTACAATTGTACATACCTACTTTGTACAGCCTTTTGTGATTCCTACATCTTCTTTAGAGAAATCATTATTAGTAGGAGATTATCTAATTGTAAGTAAGTTCCACTATGGAGCAAGAACTCCTATGACTACAGTAGCTGCTCCTATGCTACATGATTCTATTCCTGTAGCTAAAGTAAAGAGTTACGCATCATCACCTAAACTACCTTATTTTAGACTTCCAGGATTTCAAGAAGTTAAGCGTAATGACATTGTGGTTTTTAGTTGGCCTGTAGACACCTTAATTGACATTCGTCCGGGTCATATGTACGGAAGCGTACGCAAACCCATAGATAAAAAATCTAACTACGTAAAGCGTTGTGTGGGGATGCCAGGAGATTCTTTAGAGGTAAGAAACGGGTATGTTTATATCAATGGTAAGCAAAACGAATTACCAGATAGAGCTAGGTTGCAGTTTAGTTATTTAATACAAACTTCAAAAGAAATATCACGACGCACTTTTATCAATAGATACGATATTACTGATGGCATACAAAGAATTAAGGGTGGTTATTATATAGCTGCTGCTACAGATGAAGCAATTGCTAGGCTTAAAAATCATCCAGATGTAGTGGACGTAACACCTTACAAAGGGAAAAAAGGCGTAAGAGAAGAAGGGAGTTTCCCGAACACTACCACGCATAAAAACAATAGAGACTTCTTAGGTCCTATTTACATTCCAGAAGCAGGAAAAACAGTTGCTATCACTCCAGAAACTATCCCTTATTACGAAAGGGTTATAGAAGTGTATGAAGGCTACGAGATGGGAGAAGAACGCGATCTTACAGTATCAGGAACTCAAGTACTGCTTAATGGTGCTCCATTAACTGAGTACACCTTTAAACAAGACTACTACTGGCTGATGGGAGATAACCGTAATAACTCTCAAGATGCCCGTGCTTGGGGATATGTACCTTACAACCATGTTGTAGGTAAGCCCGTGTTTGTATGGTTTAGTCTAGATCCTAATAAAAAAGGCTTTTTAAATCGTATACGTTGGAATCGTGTCTTTACTACAGTAAGTGGAGATGGTAAGGCTACAAGTTTTAAATGGATATTATTTGTATTGCTAGGCCTGTTTGTAGCGAGTTTCTTTAAGAAGAAAAAACCTACAGCCTAATATTTTAGTTTTGAACAAGATTCTAGTCCATCCTAATTACGGTACTCCTATAGCGCAGTATGCTGCTATTGCACAAGGAGAGAATGTATTGTTTGAGGCACACGATAATTATCAAAAACAAACCTATCGCAATCGCATAAAAATTGCGACCTCGTCGGGTGTTTTACAACTTACAATACCTATACTACACAATAAAGATTCTAAAGAGAGACAACAAAGTTTTAAGGTACGTATAGAGAATAAATTTCATTGGCAACGGGATCATTGGCGTTCATTAAAAGTAGCATATCAGACTTCTCCGTATTTTGAGTATTACGAAGATACCTTTGAGCCATTGTATCACACAATCTATGATACGCTCATTGATTTCACACTAGCCCTCCACGATATTATTATGGAGTGCCTCCAGCTTGAGGTCAAACATAATTACACTACAAGTTTTGAAAAAACACCAATAGATTTAATTGATTTTAGACATTTAACTTTAGCTAAAAAAGACCCTGCTATTGTTTTACCAGAATATCACCAACTCTTTAGGGAAAAACACGGATACCTCCCAAATCTTACCATCTTAGACTTACTTTTTAATGAAGGGCCTAATGCAATTACGTATTTAGAAAGCATAAACCTTACTCCGCTATCTTAAAAGAAGCTTTTACAGGTTCGTGATCAGATAGAGAAAGTGAGTAATTATCAAAGTGAGTTATCTTAAATTTAGGGTCTGTAAGCACAAAATCTATACGTAAAGGTAAAAAGTCAAAAGTAAAAGTACGCCCTGTTCCTGATCCTGCTTCCGCGAAAGCGTCTTCTTTATCCCCTTTAATTTTACGATAAACATAAGAGGTAGAACTATTATTAAAATCACCTGCTACAATAACTGAAAAAGGAGTAGATGCCTCGTGCTTGAGAAACGCATTTACTTGCGTTACTTGCTTTTTAAATGCATCTCCCATCCTACCCACAAGACGTTTAGAATCTTCTTGCTGTAATTCTGCAAAATCTGATGATACTTTTAATGATTGAAGATGTACATTATACACTCGTATCGTATCTTTTTTGATAACAATATCTGCA
>CAZJRA010000245.1:0-3034 GCA_964548335.1 uncultured Flavobacteriaceae bacterium
ACTGTCCTTTTAGTTTGCGCTTGTAAAACGAAACCTTTTACAGGGAAGAAAACTTTAAATTTTATAAAAAACGACAATCTTTTCCCTGCTGCTTTTGCACAGTATAATCAGTTCTTGGCAGAAAATACGGTCATTACAGATAGCCCAGATGCTAATATGGTAAAGAACATTGGTGCAAAAATGGCTGTAGCTGCAGAGCGTTATCTTACAGCAAAAGGGGAACCAGGATATCTTAAAGACTATAAATGGGAGTATAATCTTGTGCAAGATAATTCTGTAAATGCTTGGGCTATGCCAGGAGGTAAAATTGTAGTATACACAGGTATTTTACCTATTACACAATCAGAAACTGGTTTAGCAATGGTAATGGGGCACGAGCTTGCGCACGCACTTGCTAATCACGGAGCACAACGAATGAGTGCAGCTCAAGTACAACAGATAGGGGCAGTAGGAGTAGCTGTTGCGGGTAGTGGGCAGTCGCCAGAGGCACAACGACAGCTTATGGAATATTATGGTATAGGATCTACACTAGCAGGGACTTTACCTTTTAGTAGAAAACACGAGACAGAGGCTGACGAGATAGGAATTGTTCTAGCAGCAATAGCTGGATATGACCCTTATGAAGCTTCTAAGTTATGGGAACGTATGAAAGCAGCTAGCGGAGGGGAAGCACCACCAGAAATAATGAGTACTCACCCATCTAATGATAGTAGAATAGCTAATTTGAGAGAGAAAGCTCCTTTTGCGGTTAAAGAAGCGGCAAAATTTGGAGTAACAACCTTTAAATAAAAAGGAATAATAATTACCGATATTTATAGCCACCTTTAAGGTGGCTTTTTTATTTTTCAATAATTTTATTTTTTCTAATTTGAGGTGTAAGAAATACCAATATTAATTTGCATTTTTGCATCGCAAAAAACAATACTATTATGCCAACTATTTCTAAAAAAGGGCAATCGATGCCTCAGTCTCCTATAAGAAAATTAGTGCCTTTTGCAGAAGCTGCAAAACAAAGAGGAGTACAAATACACCACCTTAATATAGGGCAACCAGATATTAAAACTCCAGACGCTGCTATTAATGCAGTTAAGAATAGCGATATGGAAGTGCTTGCGTATTCACATAGCGCAGGATTTTCATCATATAGAGAAAAGCTTACTCACTACTACAAACGTAATGATGTAGATGTTACTTCATCAGATATTATTGTAAGTACAGGAGGTTCAGAAGCACTTTTATTTGCGATAGGAAGTATAACAGATCCAGGAGATGAGATTATCATTCCTGAGCCTTTTTATGCAAACTATAATGGATTTGCAAACGCAAATGGAATCAACTTAGTACCTGTAATATCTACTTTAGAAGAGGGATTTGCATTGCCTCCTATTCCAGATTTTGAAAAACAAATTAGTGAACGTACAAAAGCAATTGTTATCTGTAACCCAGGGAACCCAACAGGGTATTTATATTCTAAGGAAGAGATAGAGCAGCTTGCTGTTTTAGTAAAGAAACACGACCTATTCCTTATTGCAGATGAGGTATACAGAGAGTTTGCTTATGATGGATTAAAACATCACTCTGTAATGTCACAACGTGATATAGATGAGCATACGATAATGATAGACTCTGTTTCTAAGCGTTATTCTATGTGTGGAGCTAGAATAGGGTGTCTTGTAAGTAGAAACAAAGAGGTAATTGCTACAGCGATGAAATTTGCTCAGGCTCGTTTAAGTCCTCCTACATTTGCACAATTAGCAGCAGAAGCAGCTTTAGAGACTCCAGAGTCGTACTTTACTGAAGTTATAGAAGAGTATGTGTCTAGACGTGATGTTCTTGTAGAAGGATTAGAAAGTATACCAGGTGTTAAGGTAGCAAAACCTAAAGGCGCTTTTTATTGTATAGCAGAACTTCCTGTAAAAAATGCAGACCATTTTGCACAGTGGTTATTAGAAACATTTAACCTAAACGGAAAGACAGCAATGGTAGCACCTGCGGCAGGTTTTTACTCTAGTGAAGGAGTAGGGCTAAATCAAGTGCGTATTGCTTATGTTCTAGAAGAAGAATCACTTAAGGAGTCCATAGAGATTTTAAGAGAAGCTCTTAAGGTTTACCCTAACTAATATACTATGAAGGCAGCTGTCTCTTTGCAACCATATAATACCTTTGGAATTTATGCTAAGGCAGCTGCGTTTATTACTGTTAGTGATGTTTTACAACTACAACAGTTATTAGCAGAAAGACAACCTCAAGATTTTTTTGTTTTAGGGGGAGGTAGTAATATGCTTCTCACTAAAGATATTAATCAGACAGTTTTACACATTGCTCTAAAGGGAAAAGAGGTTGTAAGTTCTCATCCAGAGAATAACGAATTACTTCTTAAAGTCGCAGGCGGTGAAAATTGGCATGATTTTGTCTTATACTGCGTGACTAATGGTTATGGAGGCGTAGAGAATCTATCCCTAATTCCAGGAAACGTGGGTACAGCACCTATACAAAATATAGGAGCCTATGGCGTAGAACTAAAAGATGTTTTTTACAGTTGTGAAGCGGTGTCTAGAGAAGATGGTAGCTTACGTATTTTTACTTTAGCAGATTGTGAGTTCGGATACCGAGATTCTATTTTTAAAAGAGACTTAAAAGACATGTATATTATTACGTCTGTTACTTTTAAACTTAGTCAAGGAACGCATACTCTCAACACAGCATACGGAGCTATTTCTGATACGCTTAAAGCGAAAAATATAGAGACTCCTACAATTAAAGATGTATCTGATGCAGTGATAGAGATACGCCAGTCTAAACTTCCTGATCCTAAAAAAATAGGAAATAGTGGTAGTTTTTTTAAAAACCCGACTATTAATCAAGCAACTTTCTCTGTGTTGCGAAAACAATTTCCAGAAATACCATTTTATCCTGTCGCATCAGATGTGATTAAAGTACCTGCTGGATGGCTTATAGAAAAAGCAGGCTTTAAAGGGAAGCGGTATGGAGATGCAGGGGTACATAGCAAACAAGCATTGGTTCTAGTTAATCA
>CAZJRA010000246.1:0-3009 GCA_964548335.1 uncultured Flavobacteriaceae bacterium
ACGATATGTAATGGCTTGAATCCCTATGGGAATTTTAAGTTTCCAAAAGACACTTGCGTTACCCTGTGCATCTATTACAAAATCTTTCGTAGCCTCCGTATTTGCTAATACTGCATCTATAGGCTTCATAGTGTTCGCATTAAACAACTGTAATTGCGCCGAGCCCTTCATCATCTTAGTGGTAAGATTTGCAATTTTTGCGCTAAGTTGCACCTCATCTCCTTCTCTTAAAAAACGAGGAGTATTAGGTACAAGACTTAAGTCTTTTTGAGTAATCACTTCTTTTTCTAGGTAAGCCGTTGCTAGTTTTTTAGAATTTGCTAGTAATCTAAATTTCCACTTAGTGAGTAATTGTGGCGCTTCAAAGTTAAACTTAATTTCTCCTTTTTTATTCGTTGTAAGGTGTGGATAGAAAAAAGCAGTCTCTTGTAAATTCTTACGGATTTTTACATTTTTAAAATCGATTTTTGAAGAAGATTCACTCTCTTTCTGTGCAGGGGCTTCTTCATTGTCTTTACTTTTAGACGTCGACTCTCTCAAATCGCCATCGGAAGAGGGCACACTCAATGCCGACAATCTTGGTTTAACCTGAATTGCTTCAGAGCCCTCTCTCTCTTTTGTCTGAGCATCATACACTATCATTGGCACCTCAGCCAAATCCTGATCCCCTTTTTTAAATCGTTTCCTTTTTAATCGATAAAGATACGATTGATACTCACTATTATAGCTTTTTAATGAAAGTCCAAAATAATCGATATGTTCAAAAAAACGTCTATACTCCTTAGATCGAGGCTCTTTAATATATACTCTAAAGTTAGATATGTAATCTTCTTTATTTTGAAAGCTTGGTACCCTTTTATTACTATAATGTTTAAAAGCTATACTTGAGTTCCAAGAACGTTTTGCAAAATGATCTAAGGACACATCGTACATAGAGGCAAGCACTTCTGCCTGTGTTTTTTTACTCTCTTCATTCGTTATTTTAAAACTCCACTTCTCTTTACTGTCTGGATACAACTTACTCCTAAAAGATTGGGTTTCTACCTGTAAATACGCTTCTGGTTCAGAAAGATCCACGGGAATATCTGTAGAGAAAAACCGATCAAACTGAGCATATTTAAGACGCACCACTACTCTATCTTCCTCATCATACGATGAGTTTAGTTTAATTTTAAGTGTTTCTTTCCCATTAACTTCTCGTTTTTGAGCAAAAAAGCGTGTTTGATTGTGGTACCCGTACACGTAAACACGAAGGTTTGTTAGGGATGTATTCAGTCTTAGAGAAACAAATCCATCTTTCTTAGGGTTCTCATTTAAGATTTCATAACTAAATAATTCATTCGATGGCAAATAGGTGTTTTCTGGTTGAACCACTGTAAAAGATTGAGTGGTGATTACTTCAATACCCTTTTCGTCTTGAGCCGTATGCTCTATAATGTATTCTCCTGCTTCCCAATTTCCATCTGTTCTAATAGTTGCTTCATAACTTGCAACATCCTTAAAGCTTCCTTGATACATTATCTCCCCTTGTGATTGTAGGATACTGTCTGTATAAGGCTCTTGAGGAAACGCTTTTATATAGTCGTCTTTAGAAATCGTCTGATGCTCTGGGCTTTCCCATAATCTAGCAAACATTACTCTCCCAGGCTTATTTACCTTACTAATTTTAAGAGTAGTATTACAAGAGACTTCTACCTCATTAAGGTTTTTGTTTTGAATGCTAAGTTGAATCTCATCGCCACCTATCACTTGTTCTATATCTGAGATAGTCGTGTATAAATTTTTCTTTCCTACTTTAACTCGTGTTGTTTCCTCGCGGGTCTCTCCATTAACATCTGTAAGGCTTATTTTTACAATAAACTCAAAAATAGCATCTGGAGATTGCTCTTCGTAATCTGCTTTAAATGTTAGCTTGAAATTACCTTGTGCATCTGTTTCTACTATTCCCGCATCTAGTTGTCGCTCATTATCATACCTGTCGTGATAATAGTACCTGTATCTTTTAAAGCTAGATCGTTTTATAGTATACGTGCCTTTTGCTCCTGTTACATTAGAACCTAAAAAAGCCTTTGCATTTCCGCTAATGCTAATAGAGTCATTAGGTTGATATGCTTGTGTCACTTCATCAAAGCTAATCTCAAAAGTAGGACGCTTGTAGGCTTCTACTCTAAAATCTTTGTATCCATTAGAATAATGCCTCCATTCATCCCAAAAATCAGATTTATCATCACCCTTTTTTACTTGTATAGAAAACTGTCCTGTAAGCACATCTTCCGGCAAATTAAATTCTCCAGAAAAAGAACCGTATTCATTGGAGACAAATTCCTTTTCAAAAATATTTTTATAGTTCGCATCCTTAACAAATACAACCACTTTTTCGTTAGGAACAACCTCAGACTTTTTATCTACTTCTTTAAGGAGTATTCCTTTAAAATAGATAGGTTGCCCAGGGCGGTAAATAGCTCTGTCTAAAAAAATTTCTGTTTTTGCACGTTTGTATGAGCTTGTTTTTCTAGGCTTATATTTTCTATATATATAGTCTTTAAAATGAAGGGTGTCATTCTTACGAACTGCAGTAATACCTACCTCATTACTCTTATGATTTCTATTTCGAGAAGATTTCTCTATACGATATTCTCCCAATTCATCAGTAAAGCCACTCGTATCATAAACAGCTGCATCACCAGAAGTTTTAATTTTTAAATCTGGCAAAGCTTGACCTGAAATACGGTCGTACCATTGGTAAACTATCTTATCATCATATTCTGTTCTTGTATGACTAAAATCCGACACTTCAAACCTTGCATATCCATAACTTCCAGAGGTCTCTAGACGTGTATTATCTACAAAAGCAAGATAATAGCCGTGAGTTAAAGTGGGTAATAAAAACTCTGTCGTATGGTAATTCCTGTCTTGTGACATAGGCAATACGTAATATTGATCGTGTACCACAGTGGCAGAGTCATTACTTTTTAATCGTTCTAAGGTTTTTATAGGTAGGTTATATGT
>CAZJRA010000247.1:0-3008 GCA_964548335.1 uncultured Flavobacteriaceae bacterium
AGCTATTACTGCCGACTTAGAAAAGCAAAGTGAAAAAGTAGGAAACTCTTCAAAAAAGATTAAGCAAGTTGCTTCTATCTCTGCTAATAATGATGAAGTAATAGGAGAGTTAATCTCAGAAGCTTTTGGGAAGGTAGGCAAAGAAGGAGTAATTACTGTAGAAGAAGCAAAAGGAACAGAAACATATGTAGACGTCGTAGAGGGAATGCAGTTTGATCGTGGATATCTTTCTCCATACTTTGTGACAAATAGCGAAAAAATGCACGCAGAGTTAGAGAATCCATACATCTTGTTATTTGACAAAAAGATTTCTAACATGAAAGATTTACTTCCTGTACTAGAGCCTGTAGCTCAAACAGGAAAACCACTTCTTATCATTGCAGAAGATGTAGATGGAGAAGCTCTTGCTACTTTAGTAGTAAATAAATTACGTGGGGCTCTTAAAATAGCAGCTGTTAAAGCTCCTGGATTTGGAGATCGTCGTAAGGCAATGCTAGAGGACATCGCTATACTTACAGGAGGAACTGTAATTTCTGAAGAGAGAGGTTTTACACTAGAAAACACTTCTATCGAGATGCTAGGAACTGCAGAAACAGTAACGATAGATAAGGATAATACGACTGTAGTAAATGGTGCTGGTGAAAAGAAAATGATCAAAGCTCGTGTAGGAGAAATCAAAACTCAAATAGAAACTACTACAAGCGATTATGATAAAGAAAAGCTACAAGAACGTCTTGCAAAACTTGCTGGTGGTGTAGCCGTACTTTATGTAGGTGCTGCTTCTGAAATAGAAATGAAAGAGAAAAAAGATCGTGTAGATGATGCTTTACACGCAACACGCGCTGCTGTAGAAGAAGGTATTGTAGCAGGTGGTGGAGTTGCTCTTGTGCGCTCTAAGAAGTCTCTTGAAAAGGTTAAAACAATAAATGACGACGAAGCAACAGGAGTTCAGATTGTAAATCGTGCTATTGAGGCTCCACTAAGAACGATAGTTTCTAACGCAGGTGGAGAAGGGTCTGTTGTTATTGCTAAAGTAATGGAAGGCAAAAAAGATTTCGGATATAATGCTAAAAACGGAGAGTATACAGATATGCTTAAAGCAGGTATTATTGATCCTAAGAAAGTAACCCGTGTAGCTCTAGAAAATGCAGCTTCTGTATCTGGAATGATTTTAACTACAGAATGTGCTCTTACAGATATTAAAGAAGACACTCCTCCAATGCCACCTATGGGCGGTGGCGGAATGCCAGGAATGATGTAATATCATATCTTCTTATAATACATAAAAAAAGGTCACCTAAACGGTGACCTTTTTTATTTTCTTAAAATTAGAATTTATCTATTTCTAACTACTCAATCTTCTCCTCTACCAATCCGCATTTAAGCATTTGATCTCCAAAATAAGGGTTTCTAATTTCTTTTGAATCAGATAGCCAGTAAGCACCTTTACCATTAAATGCCATAGGACAATATTGCTTGTAAATCGTTCCCGAAGTCAACTCTTTTGAGAACACTTCTTCTAGCTCTTGAGATACCGTTTCAAAAGCAACACGCTGTTTTTTTACATCGGCCTCAACTGTAATCACCTTAACAGCTTCTTTTATGTTATCAGAAACTTTTATTACTCCTAATAATTTATCAAGCGCTTCCGCTTCGTTTTGAGCTACTGTCGCATCAGTATTTACTAAGGCAGCTTTAACATTAAGATATGCTTTATACAACATCTCGTATTTTTGTTCACTAAAAGTGACTTCACTATTAGAACTTGTCTGGTTCAAATCACTAGAAGATGTATTTCCTTCATGAGATTTTTGATGACTTGGCGCTACTTTAACAGGAGCTTCTGTACTCCCCTTGCAAGAGACTAATAGTATAACAATAAAAAGGCTATATATGATTTTCATAAATGGGTTTTAAGCTACAAAGATAAAAGATACTTGGGTATTAAGAATTGACCTTACGATAATAAAAAAAAGCAGGTAATAAAATAATGAGTATTAGAGGCTGTATAAGAAACCTTCTCACATAAAAAAGTGTTCCTGAAGAATCTATTTCATAGTCATGCAATAAGTACATTATACCTCCCAGTAGTAAGATAAAAACAACTCCATATAGTAATGCCGCAAATTTTAAAATTCCTTTTTCCATAAAGAGCATCCACAAAACGATAAGAGAAAGTATCATATGGATACCATACCTCAAAAAAATATTAAAATACAATTTCCCTAAATTCATCTCTGGTAAATCCGCAAACTGATAATATCCTTTAAAAAAAGAGATTAATGGATCATAAAAGAGTTCACTTTCGCGAAAGCGAATAAACAAAAAGCTTATACAGCATAAAAAAACTACAATAACCCGAATAAGTTTAGACATACATTAATGTTTCTTATATGCATTAATCCACCCTAGCCAAAGCAAAAATACGGTTCCATAAATTACAGCTGGAAAAATAGTACTGTGCATCAACTCAGTATATTCTGGATATTCTATAATCCCAACAGTAAGCAGTGCAATACGCAATACATTCATTACATAAAGAAGCACCATCCCTCCTAGAATAAAAAGAAATGTTTTTTTCTTTCCATCAAAAAAAGCCAATACAAAAGACAGAAAAAGCAACATAACACTTATCGCATTACACCCCTCTACAACACGCGCCAGGATAGCTCCTGAATGTATTATATTCATAGCAGGCTGTTGCTTATTTGCTTCTATAGTGACATCATATCCCAAAGCATGTATTATAGACTCACTGTTTAGTGCTACAAAGTGTGTTGCTATATCTGGATAATACTTTTCGCTAGCTCCATATTTTAAATACAAATCAAAAAAAAAATACAACAGCAAATAACTTCCTAAAAACATAAAGATAAAACGAATGACCGACTTAAATTTGCGTAATAATTCTATCAATAGAAAAAAGTTAGAGCCTCTAAAATACACAAAATAATGGTGATACACGATTTAAAAGACAGAGTATCAGAAATCTTAGAAAACAATACTCT
>CAZJRA010000248.1:0-312 GCA_964548335.1 uncultured Flavobacteriaceae bacterium
CCATCTGATCGTAACTATCAAGCCAACCTGTTGTTCCAGAAACAATCGGGATTCCATTTTCTAAACATGAAGTGATATTAGTTACCGCAGCGTCGGGTAAACTAAAATCGATAGCCGCATCTACGCCTTCTGGATTAAGTGTTTCTCCTCGTCCTATTTTCTGAACAACTTGATGCCCTCTCTCTAGCGCAATTTTTTCAATGGCTTTACCCATTTTTCCGTAACCTAAAAGTGCAATATTCATTTGATAATATTATAAGTTAATCTAAATCCATAATGCCTAGCAATCCCTAAATCGTCTATATGCATATC
>CAZJRA010000248.1:322-2993 GCA_964548335.1 uncultured Flavobacteriaceae bacterium
GGCTTAGATGTGCATCTACATTAGCTTCTATAATTTGTAATACATAGATTCCTGCTGTTACTAGGATAGCAAGTTCTTTACGACGTCTATAAATGTTTTGTCCTCGTATTAAAGCATCATTTGTAAATACTTGTGTAGTTTCTCCTGTTATAGGATCTACTTCTGTAAATTCATCTATTCGTCCTGCTAAGCGTTGTTTAAAAGCAGTTCTAAAACGCTGAAACTCTTGATTGCTATCTACAGCTACAAAAATACCAGTGCCTAATGCTCCATATACGATGGGAAGTTTCCAATAATCTTTATTATAGATTTGTCCCAAACCAGGAAGCGAAGCCGAATAAAAAGCCGCACGCGCAGGTTTTAAAGGGTCATATGCTTTTTTGGTAGGAATTGTATCTTTTGAAACTATACGTGTTTCTGGTGTAGTATCTTTAGTTTGTGCTATAGCTCCAGCCTGTCCAATAGGTTGGAAAGCAAAAACAAAATAAAGTAAGGCAATAAGTAGTTGGGTATTACTTAGCACTATTAATAAGTTTCTGGATACGATTAAAGTCCTCTTCAGAAGAAAAAGGGATGGTAATTTTACCTCTTCCATTTTTTGAAACTTTCACATCTATCTTCGCTCCAAAATAAGAAGCTAGATCTTTGGTGCCTTCCTTTATAAATTCAGGTGTTTCTGTTTGTTTAGGTGTTTCTGTAGAAGCTGTTTTATGGTAGTTTTTTACAAATGCTTCTGTCTGTCTTACAGAAAGCTTGTCTGCAATAATTCTTTCGTAAATATTTAACTGGTCGTTTGGGTCTTCTATGTTAATCAATGCTCTACCATGTCCCATAGATAGGAAACCGTCTCGCATTCCTGTTTGTACAATAGGATCTAGTTTAAGGAGCCTAAGGTAGTTTGCAATGGTAGAACGATTTTTCCCTACACGATTACTCATTTGCTCTTGAGTAAGCTGTATCTCATCTATTAATCGCTGGTAAGAAAGCGCTATTTCTATAGGGTCTAAATCCTGGCGCTGTATATTTTCTACCAAAGCCATTTCTAGGCTTTCTTGGTCGTTTGCAATTCTTATATAGGCAGGAATTGTTGTGTTACCTAGCAGTTTTGATGCTCTAAAACGACGCTCTCCAGAAACTAATTGGTATTTGTCAAAACTAAGCTTACGTACTGTAATAGGTTGGATGACTCCTAACTCTTTTATAGATGAAGCTAGTTCTCTAAGAGCATCTTCGTTAAAACTTGTACGTGGCTGAAAAGGGTTCACCTCAATATTTGATATGTCAAGGTCAATAATATTCCCTACTACTTTGTCTGCATTTTTATCTTCAGCACTTTGAATATCATTTGCAGGATCTTTAAGAAGGGCAGAAAGCCCACGTCCTAACGCTTGTTTTTTTGTCGCTTTAGCCATTAGTAACATTGTTTTTTGTGATGAGCTCTTGTGCAAGGCTTAAGTAGTTAGTAGCTCCTTTACTTGACGCGTCATAATTAATAATGCTTTCGCCATAACTAGGCGCTTCACTTAATCTTACATTACGTTGTATGACCGTTTTAAAAACCATTTCACTAAAATGTTTTTGAACCTCTTCTACCACTTGGTTAGAGAGTCGTAAACGTGAGTCTTACATGGTTAGTAGTAATCCTTCTATATCTAGAGATTCATTATGAATCTTTTGAACACTTTTAATCGTATTTAATAATTTCCCTAGCCCTTCTAAGGCAAAATATTCACATTGTATAGGTATGATAACACTATCTGAAGCAGTAAGCGCATTAAGAGTAAGTAATCCTAATGAAGGCGCACAATCTATTAAAATGTAGTCATATTGATCTCTTAAATGACCAATAGCTTCTCGCATCATATATTCCCTTTTGTCTTTGTCTACCAATTCTATTTCTATGGCAACAAGGTCTATATGGGCAGGAATAATATCTAGATTGGGCGAATCTGTAGCGATAATAGCTTCTTGAGTTGTATTAGAATGCTCTAGTAATTGATAAGTACCTACAGCTACACTCTCTACATCTATACCTAAACCAGATGTAGCATTTGCTTGAGGGTCTGCATCAATAAGCAGCACTTTTTTTTCCAACACGCCAAGGCTAGCTGCTAGATTTACTGAAGTTGTGGTCTTACCTACACCTCCTTTTTGATTTGCGATAGCAATTATTTTACCCATATAAATTTGAGGAAATTTTATAGGTAAAAATACAATTTATAATGGGTTTATAAAATGTGTCTAAAAGTAAATTACGAACAATAATTTTTCCTTGATAGGGACACCCTTAAAAAAAACTGGAAATACAATAACTATTGGAAGTAAGGGGTAGTTATTGTATTTCCAGTTTAAAAATGCTTTTTTATACTAGCTTGAGGCTTTAATCTAGCATGATATCTAGAAGTCCAATGGCTGCTTCACTTATTTTTGTTCCAGGTCCAAAAACGGCTGCCGCTCCAGCGTCAAAAAGAAATTGGTAATCCTGTTGAGGTATTACACCTCCTACAATAACCATAATATCTTCTCTGCCTAGCTTTTTAAGTTCTGCAATTACTTGAGGTACTAATGTTTTATGACCTGCTGCAAGAGAAGATACTCCTAGAATATGTACATCATTCTCCATGGCTTGTTTTGCCGCTTCTTCGGGTGTTTGAAATAATGGGCCTATATC
>CAZJRA010000249.1:0-2986 GCA_964548335.1 uncultured Flavobacteriaceae bacterium
TCATTAGGTAGTTCTTCTTGTGCAATTCTGTTTTGCTCTAGGGAGTTAAGCATTTGAATATACGCACTATGTAACTTGATATGCTTTCCTACATTAAAGTCATAAGAAACCCGCGAATTAAAATTTACAGGCGGTATAAAAGGTAATGGCTCTCCATTAGAATTATCAGCATATGTAAGGGCTGCTCCTGTTTGAAAAGTTAACTTAGGAAGACTAGGAGGCTGATAGTTTAAATTAAACTCCCCTCCATATAAGGTTGCGTCTTCTTGTAAATAAGCAAAAATAGGGAGATCTTCTTCTCCCCTTTCTCCTGTAGGGGTAATGAAAATATAATCGTTAATAGAGTTATAAAAAGGATTTGCTATTATTTTCAATCCGTTTTTTTCGTAGTTAACGGCAAAGTCAAATTGTGTTGCAGACTCACTCTCTAAATTTTGATCTCCTACCTCAATTCTTCCTACACCTCCGTGCTCTCCGTTTGACAACAATTCTGATACATTAGGGGCTCTATATCCCGAAGCGATATTAAATCGAAAAGAAAAATCTCCTGCATCGTATTTTGACCCTAATGAATAATTTAAGGTATTGTATGTCTCATCAAAATCTGCAAAATTAGTAACACCATTAATCTCTACACTTTCTGCTTGTATATTTTTAGTATCAAAACGTAATCCCGATTGAAATCTTAACCTATCAGAAGCCTTATAGTTAAGGAGTCCAAAAACACCATTTTCAGAACCTTCCCCGTCGGGAATTAAAAATACGGTTCCTCTATTCTCATTATCCTGAAACAAACCTTGTGCTCCTAGTGTTAAATCAAACTTATCTGTATTTATAAAGTCTGAAACTTTAACGTTATAGCTTAGTACTCTTAGAAATAAATGTAAATCAGGATTGTCTTCTATTTCATTAAACTCTTGTCTATCATTTACTGCATACCCTAAAGTAACACCTACTTTAGCTTCCTTTACTTTAAAATTATTTTCGACCGCCAAATTATGTTGACTCACATCTTGAGAAGGCAATACAAAGTCTCTCGTAAACTCATTTACAAAAGGCTGATCTGCTGGAATTCCAAAAAAGTTATTTAGGTAACTATACGTTATTTTAGAAGTGTATTTTTCTTTTACAAGCCCCAATGTAAGTTTTGCTGTTTTTTCATCAAAACGAGTATTAAAAGCTCTATCCCCATTAAACTCAGAATCCTCTGGCACACTATAATCTCCCGCAGAGGTGTATCCTCCAAAAAAGTTGATTTTAAAATCGCCTAATCCTGTTTTAACTCCTGCCCTATTTTGTGTCGTACGTGCATTTGTAAAATAGCCTGTCTCTACAACTCCTTCTACTTTTTTATTAGTGAATCCTTCATCTACAAAATACAGCACTCCTCCTATGGCATCAGAACCATACAATAAAGAAGCTGGCCCTTTTATAACCTCCACACTTTTTACCCCTGTGCTACTAACTCCTAAACCGTGCTCTGCTCCCCACTGTTGGTTTTCTATACGAGTACCTTGAGCATACGTTACTACCCGATTACTCGTAAGCCCTCTAATTACAGGTTTTCCAATACTTGTACCTGTCCCATTTTGAGAAACTCCATTTAGGTTTGTGATACTTTCTGCAAGAGTTGTGGATGTTGCTTGGTAAATTTTTGAAAGTTGTTGTTTATCTACGTTAACCACCAACTCTTTTTGAAGTTTAGATCCTGGTACAGAAACAACCACTTCGCTCAACGATTCATCAGAGCTTAAATTAACATCTAGAGCTATTGTTTGGTTAGCTAGTACTGTTATTTTCTTAGCTATTGTCGTAGCCCCTACGTATGTAAATGAAATTACTTGTTCTCCAACAGGAAGATTTTCTAATAAATACTGTCCATTAAGATCTGTAGATGCTCCCAAGGATACATCTGCTTTTAAATACACATTAGCTCCTAAGACAATCTCATTGTCTAGAGTGACTTTTCCCTTTAGTTTACCTACTTCCTGACCTATTACTGTTTGTATTGCTAGTATAAGTACGATTAAAAATGTATGCTTCATTATTAGTTTTAGAATATATGTGTATTGATAATGACCTCTATATCACATATTAAATAGAAGGTTTCTTTTAATTATTAAATTTGTATGTATAAATTTTCTGCAATCTTTTTTGATATAAAAAACTGTTCTTCACGCACTTGTAGCACCATAGATCCATCAAAAAACTCACGCCCTAGAACTTTTATTCTGGTACCTATAGAAATATCTCTTTTATCTAAATAGTGTAAGAACTCACTACTGGTCTCTCTTACTCCAACTAAGATACCTCCTTGCCCTTTCGTTAATTCTGAGAGAATTTTTTTATCTGCCGTTTTTATCACTCCATTTTTATCTGGAATAGGATCACCGTGAGGATCATAATCTGGATGGTCTAAAAAGGCATCAAGCCTATTAATCAACTCATCAGATTGGATGTGTTCTAACTGCTCTGCAATAGGATGAACTTCATCCCACTGGAAATTAAGTTTCTCTACAAGAAACACTTCCCATAAACGGTGCTTCCTAATAATAATGGCAGCTACTTTCTTACCCTCTTTAGACAAGGTTGCCCCCTTGTATTTACGATAATCTACTAAGCCCTTATCAGACAGTTTTTGTATCATATCTGTAGCACTAGATGCCTTCATTTGCAGTTTTTCTGCAATGGCATTTGTGGGCACAGCTTTGTTAAACTCTTGTTCTAAATGAAAAATGGCCTTAAGATAATTCTCCTCTGCTAAAGTGTACATACGGCAAAAGTAAATTTATTTACTGTATTTGTAAAAAAATAAATTTAGTTTAGACTAAAAATTGATGGTAGATTTATGAAGAACTTCCTTTTTTCATCAAACACCCTACACAACCCACCACCTATCTAATTATAATACAGAACATTAAATCCAATATTACGAAAGTAAATTTTTCTTAAAAGCTCATCTACTTAAACCCATTCTAAATAGGGT
>CAZJRA010000250.1:0-2952 GCA_964548335.1 uncultured Flavobacteriaceae bacterium
TTGCCCTAGCAGGTCTGAGACGCGGTGGCGCATCTCTCTCGCCGCCTTATTCGTAAACGTAAGCGCTAGAATATTAAACGCATCTACACCTTGACTCATTAGATAAGCAATACGCATTGTAAGTACACGTGTCTTCCCAGACCCTGCTCCTGCAATAACAATAAGAGCTCCATCCTTATGTAACGTTGGGGCTCTTTGCGCCTCATTAAGGCCTTCTATATATACTTCTAGCTTCGAATCCATAACTATGCCCAAAGTACGATTTGGTTCAATAAACTAAAACCCTTCACACATAATTTTACAGCTATTTTTCAACAATAGTTTTGGTATACTATAACCAATCGTACAAAATTATATGCGACTAGATAATTACAACATTCACAAATAAAAAAACCGTCCAAAATTATCTTCTGGACGGTGTCTTTTATTGTATTAGAAGTTCTTTATTTAACTCCCCACTCTTTTAAAGAGTCTTTATTTAACTTTATATAGTGTGTATTTCCTGCTGCTGTTGCTGCAGCAAGAGACGCTTTTGCTACTTTAATAGCGCCTGCTTTATCTCCCGTTTTTGATAATATCAAAGACTGCTGGCGTAGCTGCCAGAAACGAGGTTTCTCCGTCATAGACATTGCCTTATCCATATAACTCTTAGCGACATCTAATTTTTGGTCTGTAGATGAAAGATACACTGCTGCTTTATAATAGTCAGAAGCAGATGGGCCATTCATTGTGTTCTCTATAGCAGCAAGTACCGTCTTGTTTGCAGGCACCTCTATAGGAACCCCTACATAAGCACGCTCCCATAAGATACCTAAGCTTGCACCATCATTAGTAAGATCATCTATAGTAATTGTAAACGTTTCTACATCTACTGGCATTTTTACCACATCTACTTTTACCATAGCAGCAACTTTGCCATCATCCCATTTTTTAGGAGTTCCCCAGTTATCTGTATCACTATAAAAATATACCTCCCAAGATTTCTTTGTTGGCTTTGTAAAAATCGCATACGCTCCTGCTTTTACTTCTGTACCTCCTATTGTTACATTTGTAGAGAAATTAATAACTGTATTACTATTTGCTCCTGTACGCCATATTGTATTATACGGTACTAGGTTACCAAAAATAGCACGTTCTCTCATACTTGGACGAGAGTAATCTACAGTAATATCTGTAAGCCCTACTCTTTGTGTTAGACTCCCTGCAGGACTTGGTGCAGGCGTTTCAATTTGTGCAGTAGCTCCTACAGTAAGGAAACATAAGACTGCCATAAAAACTAATTTTTTCATACTCTTATTTTATATGTTTAATTTATACTCCCTTAAAGGATAAAATTTTAAATCCCGATTAATGAAGTGTAACAAAAATACCAAAAGTCTTCACTATAATAGTTAACAAAATCTTAATGTCACAAGATGTATCTTTGCCCAAAGCATTATAATTATGAAACGATATGTAGCTGAAATAATAGGAACTTTCTCTTTAGTTTTTTGTGGTTGTGGCGCTATGGCTATTAACGAAATAACTAATGGAGCCATCACTCACCCTGGTGTAGCTGTAACTTGGGGGCTTATCGTAATGGGTATGATTTATGCCTTTGGAGACATCTCTGGAGCACATTTTAACCCTGCCGTTACTGTTGCTTTTGCTTACGCGAAAAAGTTTGCTTGGAGGGAAGTACCTAAATATATCCTTGCACAAGTAGTAGGTGCTGTACTCGCAGGTGCTATGCTTTGGTTTTTGTTTCCTGAAAGTGAAACGCTAGGTAGTACTATACCTTCCTTTAATCACTACAAAGCTTTTGTTTTAGAAATTCTCCTCTCCTTTTTCTTAATGCTAGTTATCATTAATGTATCTACAGGATCTAAAGAAATAGGCGTAATTGCAGGAATTGCTATAGGAGGTGTTGTGCTTCTAGAAGCTATGTTTGCAGGTCCTATGACAAATGCCTCTATGAACCCTGCTAGGTCACTCGGACCTGTTATCTTCTCTGGAAAATGGGAACCTATGTGGCTTTATCTTACAGCTCCTTTTATAGGTGCTATACTTGCTGTAATGAGTTGTAAACTCGTTAAAGACGAAAATTGCTGCGATACAGATTGTTAATAATCTTTAATTTTGTTTAGCAATAATTGTATTTGACTAAACAAAATAGATTACTTTTATTTCATTATTATTTTAGAAAGTGAGATTGAATCCTCTAATAGAGGTTTATCAGCATTTTTTATGAATCCTATATTAATGAAAATATACACGCTACATACCAAACAAAAGCTACCCATCACTATGGAGCAAGCTTGGAATTTCCTATCAGACCCTAAAAATCTTAAAGTTATTACTCCAGACTATATGGGTTTTGAAATTTTATCAGGAGCAGATAGAGCCTGCTACGCTGGGCAAATAATACAATATATTGTCACTCCTGTTTTAGGTATTAAAACAAAATGGGTAACCGAAATCACTCATGTAGAAGAAGGAAGCTACTTTGTAGATGAGCAACGTTTTGGACCTTACGCGCTATGGCATCACAAACATTTTATAAAAGAAATACCTGGTGGTGTAGAGATGGAAGATATTGTAGACTATAAAGTTCCTATGGGAATTTTAGGCCAACTGGCACACCCCATCATAGTGAAACCAAAACTTACGGAGATCTTTAACTATCGTGAAAAAAAGTTAATTGAACTTTTTGGAGAATATCAACCTACAAGTACGCAAGAAAACATTTAATCTAAATCAAAAACACTTTATATAATGACAAAAAACATATTACTAATAGGTGGAAGTCATGGTATTGGCTTTGAATTAGCACAGCAATTAATACAAAATCATACGGTATACATTGCAAGTCGCACTAATGAAAATCTAGGAAACTTAGACGTAAATCATATTCCTTATGATGCAGAAAATGACACTTTAGATTTAGATTCACTACCAGACACTATAGATGGG
>CAZJRA010000251.1:0-2944 GCA_964548335.1 uncultured Flavobacteriaceae bacterium
TAGTAGGGACTCCATACTCACTAGTAATCCATTGTGTTTCGGTAAGCTCTCTAGTAGCGTTTCCTATTACAAAATCTTTTACCTCACTAAATCCTTTTATGGCAATCCCTATTCCCATAGCAAGTAAGATAATAGCTAGAACACCTCCTGCTCCGGATAACCATAATTTGCGTTTACGGCGTCTCTCTACTGCAGCACGATACATCTTATCGCGCATTAATTCCTCTTCTGTAGGAGCAGGTAACGCTTCTTTTGTTTGTTTTACTATTTGTTCTACCGCAATACGGTCTGCAAGTGCTTTTCCCTCAGGAGGAGCAATACGAGCAAATTTTACAAGGTCTGCGCGTTTAAAAATATCTTGTAGTTGATTAATAGTACCCTTGTTAAACTGGATATGACCGCTTTCTTTTTCTGCGTGTAAACGTTCTATAAGCTCGTCTGTAGTACTTTCTAAAGCACGGTCGTATACTTTTTCGTCATAGTACTTTTTTATAGCATCGGTGAGTGTGGTATAGTATGCTTTGTACTCTGAGTTTTCTATAAGATTCGTATTATCTAAGGCTTTAAGAGTTGCGATTGCTTGTTCAAAAGGAGCGATGTAACGTTCTTCTTCTTCTTTTCTCTTATGCCTGCGTAGTAGCCAATATAAAAATAAGCCTATAGCTAAAGCAATAGGAAGTAGCCAAGCTAAAACTTTTAAAAAAGTCCCTCCATAATCTTTAGGTACGTCTATAGTAGGCTTAATGTCATAAAGTCCTTGATTGACGGTGTCTAACACTACATTAGCCACTTCTATTCTAAAAGAATCTGTTTCAAAAGGTTTATTTCCTACTAGCACACGTTGCCTAGGGATTTTATAGGAACCGCTGTCAAAATGAGTAAGACCGTACTTCTTGATGAGGGTCATTTTCGCTTTCGCGAAAGCGGTATCGACCTTGTAACTTTCTATTACTTCTAAAGGGGTAAAAGTTTGTCCTTTTGGAAAAATAACGGTTGCCGTCTGGTCTACTTCTGCAGTAAGAGTATATTTTATTTCTTCTCCTATACGAATGGCAGTAGTGTCTACCGTAGCACCTATAAAGGTTTTTTGTTGTGCGAAACTAGTATGGCTAAAACATAGGGCAAAGAACACAAGCACCCAAAGGATGCGAAGTTGTTTTGTATGATATGTGCTATGTAGCGTCATTTGTGTTATCCTCGTCTTTTAAAGTATCCTAATAATTTTTTTACGTAGCTTTCGTCTGTACGTACATTAATAACGCCCGAACCACTACGCTTAAAAGTTTCTTCATAATAGCCTACACGCTCTTGATAATAGGCTTCGTAATTGCGACGTATTTTTTTAGATGAGGTGTTAATAAGGCGTAATTCTCCTGTTTCTTCATCTTCTATTTGTACCATCCCTAGATTAGGGATAGCTTCTTCCCGCTGGTCATAAATACGAATTCCTGTAATGTCGTGTTTATTGGCTGCAATTTTAAGCGTTTGTTCATATCCTTCGGTAATAAAATCAGAAAGAATAAATGTAATTGCTTTTTTCTTCATCACACGACTCAAGAACTTAATGGCTTGAGATAGATCTGTTTTTTTAGAAACTGGCTTAAACTCTAAAAGCTCTCTAATTATGCGAAGTACATGGCTTTTTCCTTTTTTAGGCGGAATAAATAGCTCTATCTCATCTGTAAATAGGATAAGACCTATTTTATCATTGTTTTGCAATGCGCTAAACGCTAGTGTAGCAGCTACTTCTGTTACGATTTCGTTTTTAAACTGCTTGTCTGTTCCAAAAAACTCAGAGCCTGAAACATCTGCCACAAGCATCATTGTGAGTTCGCGCTCTTCTTCAAAAACCTTAATATAAGGTTCGTTATAGCGCGCCGTAACGTTCCAATCTATATTACGTACATCATCACCAAACTGATACTGACGTACTTCAGAAAAAGTCATACCACGCCCCTTAAAGGTAGAGTGGTACTCTCCTCCAAAAATGTGATCAGACAAACGGCGTGTCTTGATCTCAATCTTGCGTACTTTTTTAAGAAGTTCTTTAGTATCCATTTCCCTTATATCCTCCAAAGGAGAATTTTTAGTTATAATATTTGTATTTCCTCAATAAATCCCTTTCTAGGGATATAGGAGATTTATGGCACTTCAATCTGATTTACAATTTTATTAATAATGTCTACAGAGCTTATGTTTTCTGCTTCTGCCTCATAGGTAATCCCAATACGATGGCGTAAGATGTCGTGTACAACGGCTCTTACATCTTCTGGAATCACATATCCTCTACGCTTTATAAAGGCATAACATTTTGCAGCAGTAGCTAAGTTAATACTACCACGAGGAGAAGCTCCAAAATTAATAAGTGGTTTTAAATCTGCTAGATTGTAATTTTCTGGGTAACGTGTTGCAAATATGATATCAAGAATGTATTTCTCAATTTTTTCGTCCATATACACTTCTTGAACGGCTTCTTGTGCTTTTAATATTTGCGCTACACTTACTACAGGATTTACTTTTTCAAATCCTCCTTTAAGGTTCTGGCGTACGATAAGTTGCTCATCCTCAATTTTAGGATAATCAATAACTGTTTTTAACATAAAACGGTCTATCTGTGCCTCTGGTAAAGGGTAGGTTCCTTCTTGCTCTACAGGGTTTTGAGTTGCCATTACTAAGAAAGGCTTGTCTAGTATAAAAGTTTCATCACCAATAGTCACTTGCTTTTCTTGCATCGCTTCTAACAATGCAGACTGCACCTTAGCAGGTGCACGGTTAATCTCATCTGCAAGTACAAAGTTTGCAAAAATGGGCCCTTTTTTAATGCTAAAATCATTTTCTTTCATGTTGTAGATAAGTGTTCCTACCACATCTGCAGGGAGCAAATCTGGAGTAAACTGTATTCTACTAAACGAACCTTGAACAGCCTGAGATAGGGTGTTAATAG
>CAZJRA010000252.1:0-2933 GCA_964548335.1 uncultured Flavobacteriaceae bacterium
ATCTATCATCATAATATAATCGTTCCCATCTATTTTAGGTAATACAATAAACCTATCTATTGTACTCGGAATTTCAAGCAGTGCGTATAATGGTTTTTCCTGATTTAGGATTTCCATTTTAATCATTAGATAGGCATCTAAATCTTCTATTCTAGGAAGCTCAATATCATCTCTAAGAATAATTGTTTCTAAAGCAGGGCTTACCTTCTCTGTAAAAAAATCTTTTATAAACGTATGGTGCGTGTCTTCTTTTATTTGGGATTCATTAATCATGTAAACCCCTTCTTCTTCTAGACGTTTTAAAATGTCATTTTGTATCTCAAAACTTTTAGATTGTAAATCAATTACATGAGCTGTAATCTTCTCTAAGAGCTCTTGTGCTGTAAATACTCCTAATGCTTTCCTTCCTTTTTTACCTGCTTCTACAATGCGTCTCACAGTAGCATAACGTACTCTAAAAAATTCATCAAGGTTATTTGAGAATATTCCTAAGAAACGTAATCGTTCAATAAGAGGAACACTTGTGTCTGCTGCTTCTTGAAGTACACGACTATTAAACTGCAACCAACTTAATTCTCTATTAGTATATTTATTGTCTTGTGTATTCGTCATTCTTACAATTCCTTAGGTATACAGGTTAAAATAGTTTTCCCGCTTTGAATATCTTTCCATCTATCTGTGTCAAATGTAATTGCAATACAGCCACAAGTAGGTACATTATCCATAGGCTTATCCCCATATACATTTACAAGGGTTGTCATTGCATTATTATGTCCAAATAACATCAAACAGTCTACATTGTCTGGGCAAGTACGTATAACTTGTAACACATCGTTTCCTGAAAAATCGTATAACTTGTGCTCTAGTACAAGTTCGTTTTCTGGAATACTAAATGCCTTTATAAAATAGGTAGCCGTTGTTTTTGCCCGTACAGCATCACTACTCATTACTAAATCTGGTTTATCAAGATGGGCAGCCACTTTTTGTGCTACTCTAGGTGCATCTCTCAATCCTCTTTCATTAAGAGGGCGTTTATGATCGTCTACATCATGTTGCCAACTAGACTTTGCATGCCTTACAAGGTAAAGTGTTTTCATACTTAAGGGGCTAATCTGTTTTTAACCCAAGTAGTCTCTTCTAGCTCATAACAAATTCTGTCATGCAATCTACTAGGCCTACCTTGCCAAAACTCTATAGAAACAGGAGTGACAACATATCCTCCCCAGTGTTCTGGACGGATGATCTCTTTCTCTTTATACTCCTCGTTTAACAAACTCATTTTTGTCTCTAATGCTTCTCGTGATGTCACACTACTTTGATTAGATACAATGGCTCCTAATTGACTTCCTTTAGGTCTAGAATTAAAATAAGCATCAGACAGTTGCTCTTCTAGTTTTGTCACATCTCCTTTTATGATTACTTGACGCTCTAAAGCTGGCCAAAAGAAAGAAATCCCTACTTTAGGATGTGCTGTAATACTTTTTCCTTTTTCGCTTTTGTAGTTTGTATAAAATACAAAACCTTCCTTAGAAAATGCTTTTAAAAGCACCACTCTAGATTTTGGAAACCCATCTTGACCTAGCGTTGCAAGTGTCATCGCATTTGCTTCTTTTATTGTGTTTTCTTCTTCGGCATCTTTAAACCAAATAGAAAATTGTTCAAAAGGATTCTCTGCTGTATTTTCTAGTAACAACTCTCCTTTCTCATAAGAGTCTCTATAATTATGTAAATCTCTGTTCATAGATGCTAAGGTACGAGAATAGCAAATAAGTTAAAAAGTCTATCACCTATTAAAAAGGTATTTTACAAACAGAAATAACTTCTTTAATTAATCAAAACACAAAGATTAAAAAGTAAACCTTACTTTTTTAAAAATCCTTTTTTAACAAGAATCTGCCTTACAGCACTGTTGTGCTTTACCATTTTCATATGTTCTTCATAAGGAAGGTCATCTTCTTCGTATTGCCCTTGAAAGTTTTCTAACAATTCTACTTCTTGAGATGAAAAGAAATACCTTCTATGCTCTGTATAATGATCTGCTTGTAATAAATACTCACAATAAAGTTCTTGATCTTCTATAATTTTAAAGGCTACAAAAACATTCTCTTTTATAGCTGTAGAACCAGGACTCTTATATACTTTATTAGGGTACACGTCTTGCTTAACAAGAAATAAGCATCTAGGAATTAGCTGATCAAAATGTTCCTGTAATTGCGCTAGTAATTTTTTAGGTATTCGTTTAGGTTCTTCCATAAAGTGTTTTAAAATGTAAAAACAGCACCATCGTCTGCTAAATGAACGTTATCAAAATAAGTTTGAGCTTCTTCTTTAAATACATTTAGATCTCCATATCGTGTAGAGTAATGCCCTAAGATAAGTTGTCCTACTTCTGCTTGCTTTGCAATCTGTGCTGCTTGTTTTGCTGTACTATGCCCTGTAGGCTTACAAAGATGTTCATGACTATCTAAAAATGTAGCTTCATGATATAATGCTGTTGCTCCTTGTATTTGCGTAGCTATAGCTGATTTATATGCCGTGTCACTACAATAGGCATAACTCTTAGGAGGCAGTGGATCAAAAGTAATCTCTTTATTAGGAACAACCTCTCCAGAATCTAGTGTAATATCCCCTCCCTGCTTAATTTTATTAAAATACGCTTTATCAATATTATAATTGAGCGCTGCATTAATATCTAATTTACGTTCACCGAGTTTCTCTTGAAAATAAAATCCATTGGCATAAATACGATGCTTTAAAGGTATGGTAGTAACCGTTACAGCATCATCTTCATAAATAATTTCTGGTGTTTTGCTATCTAGTTCTTTAAAATGCAATGGATAACTCGTAAAACCTTGTGAAAGCTTTAATTGTAATAATACAATCTCTTTTATTCCTTTAGGGCCAAAAATAGTGAGCGGTGCTGTACGCTTAAG
>CAZJRA010000253.1:0-2916 GCA_964548335.1 uncultured Flavobacteriaceae bacterium
CTCATAAATTTTTAGGAAATTTCTCTCAAACCCTAAAGATGTGATTGTGTTTATTATTGTAGAAATGGGATCTTCATCATTAAACTGCTTAGTTCCTACCCCTCCAATAATACTTAATCGAGAATTGCTTTTTCTGTTAAAACGCCTCGAAAACCCTATCCTATATCGCAAACGATCGTCTGAGAAGCCATAGTTAGCTTTCGCGAAAGCATAAAACGTCTTTTGTTCATCTGCACTCCAGTTAGAATAATTAATTCCTGTACTACCATACCATCCCTGAACGGTGTTGTATTGAATAGTAGACAATACCCCATCGTAAGAGAAAGAATATCTCTTAAACGTATCTCTATAACGATATCCTGTTATAGGTGAAAAGAGATTAATAGCATTACTCTTAGTGTCTAAAGAGTCTAAATACTTCTCAGACTTACGTATTAACTGTATACTGTCTTTTCTAATATAATCTTCCTGTTCTAGTCTCGTTAAAACTACAGGGCGTTGCTTTTCCCAAAAGAGACTATCTTTTTTATTTGCTTCGTCTTCAAAAGAAAGTACTTTTTTTGTAAAAGAAGATTTTGTGAAATTAGGCTCAAAATTATAATCACTATAAGAGGCTATAAAACGCCCCTCCCCTTTAAACTTTAAAAGACCAAAACTAAAATCTATTACTTGAGAAATCTTAACCCAATGACCTTGTGTAGTATCGTATTTAAAATTTTGCTTAAAGTTAACACCTCCTACTACAGGTACTTGTATGACCTTTCCATCCACATAAAGATCTACTCCATACAATTCCCAGTCATCCTCTACAATATAAACAGTTCCTGTAAACACTTTATCATTGGGACGTCTTGGGCTTACTGTAATCTTATTAATTAGTTTACCATCTTCTATAAACGTACCTTCTAAGTGATACCTATAATTTGCGAAAGCATTACTAGCTATAGGAGATAGCATCTGCACATTAAGGTCTATCGTATTCTCATAGAATGAGAAATTTGCATCTATTGCTGTATTAAAGCTAAAACCATTATCATCTCCACTAATTTTACTAGCAATAATCGTCTCACTAAAATTATTAGGGCGTTGATATGATATATTAGAAATAGTCTCGCTTAAATAGATAATTCCTGTTCTTGTAGAGTCTAGTCCTCCTCCTAGATCACCTACCTCTTGCCCAAATATTTTTTCGGGTGCGTTCTTAACCTTCCATAAGCCTTTAGAGTAAAAACGAGCCGTATAAGAAGCATTTTTTTTTAAGTTTTCTTTACGCTTTGCAATCGCAGCTTTAACAATGGCGTCTGCAGGGTTTACTCCTGCCGTTACAACAACCTCATCTAACGAAGTTCTTCCTTCTCTTAAAGATACATCTAGAGTAATTACTGTTGCTTTTATGTCCAGCTCTTTTTTTAAGGTGGTAAATCCTAAATATTGAAAAACAACAGTACCTTTTTTTTGAGAATTACCAGTATTTATAAGCTCCCTATGATCCAATGTGTACAATCCATCTCCATTAGTCGTAGTACCTATATTTGTATTCTCTACATATACATTTACAAAGGGTAAGGTATTGCCTTGTGTATCTGTAACTACTCCAGTAATCTGAGCATTACTAATAGCATAACATCCTACAATTAAAAGGAAATAAAACAATCTCATGAAATGACAGTTTATCTTAAAACAACTACTATTCTAAGTAGTCATTAGTATATCTATTACTATTCAAGAGTATTTTAATTTACTCAAAAACAGGGTTTAACTATTAAACTCTTTTTTAATACGACTAAGATTACGTTTATTATCTCGGTCTTTAATTACCTCACGTTTGTCGTAATTTTTCTTCCCTCTACACAACGCGATTTCTAGTTTAGCAAAACCTTTTTCGTTGGTAAATAGTTTTAAAGGAATAATAGTAAGTCCTGATTTTTTAATCTCGCGTTCCCATTTTTTTAACTCACGTTTATTGAGCAAAAGTTTCCGAACACTTTTAGGTTGATGATTAAAATAGGTAGCGTGTGAGTACTCTTGAATTGTCATATTAACCACAAATAGTTCTGTCTGTTCATTAAACTCACAAAAACTCTCTGCAATAGAAGCTTTACCTTCTCGTATAGATTTTATCTCTGTCCCTACTAACTTAATTCCAGCAGTGAGCCTATCCAGTATTTCATACTCGAAACGGGCTTTTTTATTAAGAATATTTACGGGATTATTCATTATAACAAAGGTAGCAAATTAAGAAATATAGCTGTCTGTTATAGCAACAACTGTTATTTGTTTTTTCTGAAAAATAAAAATACTATGTAAGGCTCAACTGTTATTCTCGTCTTACATATAACATTCTTTGATTTTAATTCTTTGATGGATGGAATTAAAATTTGCTATGAAGAAGGTAGAAAATCTGCGATGTATCGCAGATTTTCTTTTTTTACTTCTTTAAGCTCTTAACTTTCTTATTACATTTTAACTTAAAGCAAAAGGATTCTAGTTATCCTGCTCTTGAGTTTCTTCTTTTACAGTCTCTTGCTCCTGATTTTGAGCTTGCTCTTGGTTTCTTATAAAAGTCTTTAACTTTCGTTGTTTAGCAATCCACCCCTCTAAACTAACCTTGTGTTTTTCTATGTTTTTCTTCACCTCCACAAACATAGGATTGTCTTCTTTAACGTGTTGGAAAAAGCCAAGGTTATTTTCTAGTTGATTAATCTCTCCTTTAACTTCTTGAATCTTCTTAGTAATAAAAAACTGTTCTTTAGATAAATCCTGAGAATTACCGCCTCCCATACTCTGAAGCCTATTCTCATACTTAATCATCTCTACCTCTTTTCTGTCCATTTCCAATTGCTGGAATAGGCCGTCTAAGGTTTTGTTAAACGTCTCGTCAATCGCCTTTTTCGCATAAGGAACACGTCCTATTTC
>CAZJRA010000254.1:0-2913 GCA_964548335.1 uncultured Flavobacteriaceae bacterium
GTAATAAGCTGTTGTGCAAAAACACCTCCCTTATTAGAGAATGTTTCTCCTGTACCAAACATCACTAAAGCACCTAGTGTTAAAAATCCAATCCCTAGAATAACCGTTCCTACATACCCTACATTAAAATCAAATAATGCCATTTTTACCGAAGTCTCTTCCGTATTCTTCTTTTTTAAAGTCCATAATGAATGCCATATAGAAATATCTAACGGCGCAGGCATCCATCCCATAAAAGCTATCATAAACGCAATACCCACACTTGTTTCTGGAATTATCTGGGTAAGAGACAAAACGCTTGAATTTGTTAAGAGTCCGCTTTCGCGAAAAGCAAAGAAAACAGCAACTCCTGTGCTTATAGTAAGGGTAATGATTACCATTTTCATTAATTTATCTAGCACTTTATACTTACCTACAATCAATATAAAAGCACATATCATAGTGATGACAACACTCCATATTGCAGCATCATCTGTAATTCCAAAAAGATAGACAGCCAATCCCGCAGTAACAATAGTAACCGCTGTCTGTATCGTAAACATTGTGAGCAAGCTAAGTACAAAGTAAATAACCAATAAAGGCTTCCCTAACTTAAGATACCCATCTAGCAAACTCTCTCCGGTGGCTGCTGCATACCTAGGTCCAAACTGAAAAAAAGGATATTTAATTATATTAATGAGTAAAAGCACCCACAACAAACCCAACCCAAAGTCTGCACCTGCTCGCGTAGACTGCACTAGATGAGAAACCCCTATTGCTGCACCGGCAAAGAGTAATCCTGGACCTAGTTTCTTAAAAGAAAGCGCACTCATTACTCACTTTTTTTAATAATATCTGCTAGTAGACGCCTAGCTCTTAGTAGTTTTACTTTTACACTACTCATAGGCTCATTGAGCTCTTCTTCTATCTCTTTATAACTCATCTCTTGAAAGTAGCGCAAGTTTATTATCTCTTGATAATGTGGTTTCAGTTGCTTTATAAAACTGAGCAATTCTGCGAGATTTTGTTTTTTAATCAGAGCATCTTCTGGAGTAGCTCCTTCATCTGGCACACGGTAGACTTGGTCTTCATCTTTTTGTACTATTTGTGACCGAATAGACGAAGCCTGTTTTCTCAAAATATCAATATGAATATTTTTAGAAATAGTAATAAGCCATGTACTAAACTTATAATTCTCATTATACGTTTCTATCTTATCAAATGCTTTAGAAAACGTTTGGATAGTAATTTCTTCAGCACCATACTCATCGCCTGTTCTCTTAAGCTGAAATTTATACACTTCATTCCAAAACGTATTGAGCAAAAAGTTATAAGCACTCTGGCTACCTTCTTTTGCTTTTATAATTTCAGAATATATTTTGTCTTTACTTATTTCCAACGACGAGGTTTTGCTACAAGGTTAGACATAGAGATACCTAACTGAAAAATAATGAGAAATAATTCGAAAAAAGGATATAAAAAGGCAACATCTTTTTCTTCTAACTTAAATGCTAGTCTAGCTACAATTATCCAATTGATTAAATACCTACCTCCTATTATAGACGTTACAAACATCCATTGATATTGTACCGTTAATAACAATATTGCTAGAGTGATAAATAAGATTTGACTCAAATAAAACAACCCTAAAAGAAAACGATGCTTTCGTTTATAATATTTTGAAACGTGTATGTGACGCCTCTTTTGAGTAATCCATTCTCCAAAACTTTTTTTAGGCTCTGAAATTGTAAATGCATCACTATCTGTACAAAGAGTTGTATTTTGAGAAGTAGCTGCCGTATTTACAAAAAGATCATCATCCCCACTTTGTACATCTATATGAGTTATAAACCCTTTTTGCTCGTAAAACAATTCTGAAGTATATGCAAGATTCCGACCTACTCCCATATAGGCATTACCCCACTTAGCATACCCAAAATACTGCAATGCTGTAAACACGGTTTCATACCGTATCAAGCTATTTAAAAAAGATCCTTTTATTTTTTTGTAAGCACCATAGCCTAACACCAATTCTTTCTCATCTACAAAAGAATCTGTCATTTGTTGTATCCAATACGGAGAGTTAGGAATACAATCTGCATCTGTAAATATTAAAATATTATGCTCTGCTCGTTTAATCCCTAGGGTAAGGGCATACTTCTTACTTCCCCAAAAAGTCTCGTTATTCTCTACATTTACTACCGTAACTCGTTTATCTAAAGCCGCAAATTCTTCTATAATATCCTTAGTATCATCTCTAGAAGCGTCATTAATGAGCACTAACTGAAAGTTATCGTGTTTTTGAGCTAACCATATTGGGACATTATTTCGTAAATTTTCTGCTTCATTCTTGGAACAAACAACGATAGAGACAGGCTGAGAAGCACTTATTTTTTTCTTTTTAACAGAAACATCTCCTTCCTTTTCACGAGAGGCTTTAGAAAAAACAAACTTAGAAAAAAATAAATAGTAAATAAGATTACACGCAGTTACGCCTATAAAGGTATAATATAGGAGTGGGTGTAATAAGTCCAAATGCCTAAGCTATTACTTTGTAGCACAATCACCCATTTCGGAAGGTAGTTTACCACACATCCCACAAGCTTCTCCATCTTTATTAAGGAAAGGACTCTGACTAGCGCAAGTTCCTGCAAACTTACCGTCTTTTTTTGCCCAAATTTTTATAGCTATTCCTGCTACTGCAAGTCCTAATAAAGCTAATGTTAATAGAAGTAATTTCATAGTTAAAGCTTTTTACAAAGATACAAAGATTCTCTTTTTACAAAAACTAATAAAAGCACAAATATGGTGTTACTCCCTTCAGTATTTGATTACTAATAGTCTTTAAAACAAGTGTTAGGTTACAAGAAGAGTTAATTTGTTTTAACTAAAATACGTTTACTTCTGGAACAATCTCTAGTCCGAACATTGCTT
>CAZJRA010000255.1:0-2886 GCA_964548335.1 uncultured Flavobacteriaceae bacterium
AATATCATCATGTGCGAATACGTTATTACCTCTAGTAATTGTAAATTCAGCTCCTTCTTGACCATCTGTATCGTGCCAACCAAACGGAGATGCGAATTCATCTTGTGGATCTGTCACTACTTGATTAGCCCCTTCATTAGGACTTTCTAACGGTAAAGGAAAAACATTATACTGCTCTCCTGCTAAGGCTAAATTTGTTAACTCATTATTAAAGCCAAAAGAAATACTTTTCTTATGATTAACAGCAAAACCATTATTATCTAAATGTTCTCCAAATCTACAACTAGTCGCCCAATCGTTTTGACTTAACATTTCCCCATTCTCTGCATCTATACGTACACTATACCAATGTGGCTCATTAATCATATGAATACTCAAGTCCCAAGCAAGCCTAAACTCATTTTCATTTGTTAGTTGATATACTAATTTAACAGGTACTTCATCTAGAGAAACTCCTCCTTTATCAAGAATAACCTTTTGAGATGACTCTTTATTTACTGTGTTAAAATTAGCCGTTCCTGCTCCTAAAAAACTCGCAGCTTTAGTAGCTGCCTGTATCGGAGTTAATACGGGTGATGTGTTTTTAATTCTAGCTGCGATACCTGCTTGTAAGTTATCTCCTAAATGAACAATTTCTTCTCCTCTAAAGGCAGAAGCAATATTAGCTTGAAATATCTCTATACCTTTATGCTTTTGAACTGCGTAGATATGCACAACTCCACTTCTCCTATTTATTGATTGATCATAAATGGTTAATTCTTCTATATCCTGAATAGTCAACCCATCAGAAGATTTTGATGACAAGAGCTTATCTTTAAGTAAGGATGTATAATCTTGTGCAGACACAATCCCTGTAGTAAACAAGAAAATAGTTACAATAAATAAAAGATAGTTTTTCATTCAATTTTTTGATAATTACTAATAATATAAAGTTACTAAATCCCTTTAAGCGACACACAATTTTGTATTTCTTTTAACATCACATTACAAAATCATTTTAAAGAAAAATAGACTTTCATTTATATAAAAAAAGGGTTCGCAAAGACATCCGTACTTTACAAACCCTTTTAATTAACAAATAATTATTTGTTAATTAATAAAACAATTAATTTATCTAATGATTAGTTTCTTAGTTTCAGAAATCGTCTCATTAGATACTTCTATTAGATACACTCCACTTGATAATCCATTCGAATTAACAGAGATAACGCCTTCTAGTAAATTTTCTTGAGTAAACACAATACGACCATTAAGATCTATTATTTGAATCTGTCCTTCACCTAAACTGGTTCTCATATTCAAATTAACTTGACCATTAGAAGGGTTCGGGTAAATAGAAAAACTATTCACTTCAAATTCATCAGTACTTAAAGGGTCAAAACAAACTGATGATGGGTCTGTTTCAGCTGGTGCATCAAAATTCTCTACTTGATCATTACGAAGGAAAGGGCTTCCTTGATCTGCATTTATACCTAGTCCTCGATCTGCAAATACATTCCAAACACTACAAGTTACTAACCCTTTATCTTCTTCTGGAATCATTGTATTTATTTCAATTGCCGCAATTATAGCATCCCTTGCGTCTACAAAACCTGAATTACAAGGTTGTAATTTTAATCCATCAATAACTAGTTGTAACGCTATATTATTTCCTGCAGTACCATTATATAAATCAGAATCAAATCCGTACTCATCAATTAAATACCAAGTCATATCCCATATCATAGTTGTCCAAACAGTTCCTATTCCATGAGGTATAGGTACAACAGTCGCATTATTAAGATCTCCATATGTTAAACTATTTACCGTTAAATCTGTAGAATATGGTCTTATACGAATTCCATTACCTGTTAAAGGTTGTGAAGCTATAAAAGTTCCGTACCCTCTTGGATCTTCTGCTAAATCTCCCTCTTTCATCGTAAGCATCAATCCAAAATAGTCTGAAACTCCCTCATCCATTGCCTCATCATTAACAACACATCCTACGACAGAAGGACCTGAAACTAGTCGCTGTGAAATACCATGACCATATTCGTGTGCTATAACTCCATTATCAAGGCTCCCATCTACATTAAACGTAGCTGTTTCTACTATAGAACCTTCTGCAGCTTCTCCTATTAATAGAGAAGTAATAAGTTCTTCTCCATCTGCTTGATTTATCATAAGACTAGGAATCGTAACCTGATTTCCAAGAGACCCTGTCATCATTGCAATAGGGTCTGACGCTGTATTATTAACTACAATAACACCTATTGCTCCACTATTTTGAGCAGCAAGCATTTTAAAAGAGAACTCACAAGTTCCTCTACGTACTACTGCTATATTACCTTCTATCTCAGCTCCATTTAGAATAGGATCACAAGCATCATTTACATCTGAAGTTCCCGAAGGGTTATCTTCTACCAAAACAAATGCTCCTGCAAGAGGTGTGCTTCCTTCGACTGGAAAATCATCTCCAAAAAGTGCCGGAACTCCCATATAATTCCCTGCTGCTATTCCATTATCAATTGTAATAAATGCTTCTGCTCTTGGTGGAGACCATAAAAACATTTGCATTCTAGGTCGCATTCCTTCTGGCGGTGTTCCAAAATTAGCATTATTAAAACCTCCACCATCTTGAGACTGTGCATTAACCGAATCCCCTCCTACACCTTCGCCTGTGTAATTAGTCTCTTGAAAATTACCACTCTGTTCATCAAACCCATAACGATACATGATATCATGAATCACATTATTCATATAAAATAGATTTGTAATTGCTGCATCGAGCGTATTTACAGGTTCTGTAGTTCCTACACCATACTCAAAATCAAAATTTAAATCACTTCCTCCTTCTGGAGAAAATCCTATACCTTCATCACCATCAATATCATCATGTGCGAATAC
>CAZJRA010000256.1:0-2885 GCA_964548335.1 uncultured Flavobacteriaceae bacterium
ACAAATATTCACATAATGAAAAAAATCGTTGTATTATCCTTAATCTGCTGCTTGTTTTGGGCGAACCAAACAACAGCACAACAAGACCCACAGTATACGCAATACATGTACAACATGAATGTTGTAAACCCTGCTTATGCTGGACTCAAAGAAGGTCTTGCTGTAAACTTACTGTATCGTAATCAATGGACAGCCTTAGATGGTGCCCCTGAAACCTATACAGCAGCTATACACTCTCCTATTAACGAAAAAGTAGGATTAGGAGGATCTATTATTAGAGATCAATTAGGACCTATAACAGAAACCAATGCCTATGCAGATTTCTCGTATAAGTTTCAAGTAAGCAATAATTATCAACTCTCATTAGGAGTTAAAGCAGGTGCAACTTTTCATGATATTGGGCTTACTCCTTTAGCTTTACAAACACCAGGAGATCCTTTTTTCTCTCAAGATGTAAATGCTACAAATCCTAATATAGGAACAGGAGCATTCTTATTTAGTGATAAGTTTTATGTAGGGCTTTCGGTTCCTAATTTATTAAACTCAACACATTTAGATGAAGACAACTTAAGATTTGGTTCTGAAACCAATCACTATTTCTTAACATCAGGATATGTATTTGAACCAACCAATAAGGTTAAATTAAAACCTTCGTTCTTAGTAAAGTCTTCTTTTAATGCTCCTGTGTCTTTTGATGTAAATCTAAATGCTTTATATCTAGAAAGATTTGAAGTAGGTGTTTCTTATAGACTAGATGATTCTTTTAGTGGTTTAGTAGGATTCCAAGCTACTCCAGATTTTAGAATAGGGTATGCATATGATGCTGTTACATCTGAAATAAATAATGTTGCTCCATCATCACATGAAATCATACTTTCATACAATTTAATATTTAACAAACGTGTACTTCGTTCTCCGAGATACTTCTAAACTAAACTAAGCCATACGATGAAGAAGTTTTACCTATATATTGTAGTTTTTGTTTGTGCAAGTGTAACCATACAAGCTCAAAACAAAGACACCAAAAAAGCTGATAAATTATTCAAAAATTTAGCATATGCTGATGCTGTCCAAGAATACACAAGACTTGTAGAGATAGGAAAAGGAGGCCCATATGTCTATACGCAACTTGCTAAAAGTCACGAAATACTTAATGATACTAAGCAAGCTGAATCTTACTATAAAAAAGTAGTTAAAAACAGAAAAGCGACTCCAGATTCAGAGATATTATACGCATACGCTCAAGCTTTAAAAGCTAATGGGAAAGCAGATGAGTACGCTACTTGGATGAATATGTTTGTAGAAAAATCACCTAATGATCCAAAAGCAAAGCTATTCTCTTCTAACCCTAATTATTTAAATGAAATTATGGCAATGGAGCCTGGTTTTATTGTTGAAAATATGGGAGAAATAAACACTGAGTTTTCAGATTTTGGATCATTCGTAAAAGACAACACTCTTTACTTCACTTCTTCTAGAAATGAAAAAAGAAAAAATCATAACTTAAATGACCAACCTTTCTTAGATATCTACGCAGCTACTATAGATGGATCTTCTTTAGGAACTCCAGAACTATTAGAAGGGGATGTAAACACTAAATATCACGAAGGTACTTCTGTTATTTCTCCAGATGGAAACACTATGTATTTTGATCGTAATGATTATTATAAAAAACGTTTTGACAAGAGTAATAAAGGTGTAAATCAAATTAATCTATACTCTGCAGAAAAAGTTGGAGGAGAATGGACAAATATACAATCAGCACCTTTTAACAATGACAATTATTCAACTGGACATCCTGCATTAAGCCCTGATGGAAAAACATTATACTTCTCTAGTGATATGCCAGGAGGTAAAGGAGGCTCTGATATCTATAAAGTAAGTGTTAATAATGGCTCTTTTGGAACTCCACAAGCGGTTACTAGTATTAATACTACAGGAACTGATGTATTCCCTTTTGTAGCTTCAGATGGAACTTTATACTTCTCAAGTGATACCCATTTAGGATTAGGAGGGTTAGATGTTTTCTCTACTAGTGAAAATGCAGGTACATACACAACTCCTAAAAACCTAGGACCAGCTGTAAATAGCCTTGGTGATGATTTTGCTTTTTACTTAGATCCAGAAGCTATGACAGGATATGTATCTTCTAACCGTGAAGGTGGTAAAGGAAGTGATGACATATATGAGCTTAAACAATTAGAACCTGCTATAGTAGATGTTAATCTTACTGTAACAGATGAAGAAGGAGAAGTAATCCCTGAACCAAAAATAGAAATCACAAATATTACTGAAGGAACTACCGAAATAATTGACGCTACAACTGCAGGAACGCACTTTTTTCATTCAAAACAAAATAGTGAGTATAAGATAACTGTAAGTGCAGAAGGATATGAAAATGAAACACGTACTATCGCAGTAGGTGAAGAAGTGCCAACTGATGGTGATTTTATATTAAAAAGAAAAGAAAGAGAAAAAGTGGAGCCTATTGTTGTAGACACTACTCCTGCAGTAGAGCAAACTACAGTTATTACAGCAACAGAGGTGATTATAAATCCTCCTATCTACTTTGATTTTGATAAATGGAATATCCGTCCTGACGCTACTTTAGTGTTAGACCGTCTTGTACAAGTAATGACCGATGACCCAACTATGATAATCTCTGCAGAAAGCCATACAGATTCTAGAGGACCTAGTAGCTACAACTTGACTTTATCTCAGAAAAGAGCTAAGTCTATGAAAGAATATGTAATAGCAAAAGGTATTGATCCTTCTAGAATATCAGGAGTAGGAAAAGGAGAGTCTGACCCAGCTGTTACTTGTGATGGACCATGTACAAAAGAAGAACACCAACTTAACAGACGTTGTATATTTAAAATTATAAG
>CAZJRA010000257.1:0-2869 GCA_964548335.1 uncultured Flavobacteriaceae bacterium
CCTATGATAAAAAGGTGTTAAGTGTTGTTTTTTATCTAAATAATCACAAATAAGAGATGAGAAGTATCCTGTATCACGGTACGATATATGTTCTGATGGCATTCAATAACGTTTTATAGGGTAAAGATACTTGAAAAGTGACAATTGTAATTTTATTCAATCATAAAGGAGTACAAAATTGTAACGTTTCAAATAAGTTAGAGTTGTTTTTAGTAGCCTTATCTCCACTATAAATCATTTTCATGATTCAAAAAGCTACGCATCTTTTAGGTCTTTTAATAACCACCTACCTTACTGCCCAAAACATTAAATCTCCTCCTGAGTTTTTAGGCTATGAGATTGACCCCAAATTTACACGCCATTCTGATACAGTACGTTATTTTGAATACTTTGCTCACAACTCTTCGCATTATTAAATTACCAAGATAGAGAGCAAGAATACGTTTAGAGGATAAGCATAAATTATATTACTAAAATCCACGTTGCCTACGGGCTTCAAAAACTAATATTCCGGCTGCTACTGATACATTCATTGAGTCTATAACTCCTTGCATAGGGATACTAATATTTTGTGTACTCGCTTCTCTCCACTCGTTAGACAAGCCTGTTGCTTCTGTACCTACCACTATGGCAGAAGCTCTGGTATAATCCTGCGTGTCGTAAGCTACCGCTTCTTGTAAAATAGCACTATAGATAGCAACCTCCTTTTCTTGTAAAAAATCAATAACTTCTTCGGTCGTCGCCGTTGCAACTTGATTGGTAAAAACACAACCTACGCTAGAACGTATAATATTAGGATTGTATAAATCTGTTCTAGGATTTGCAAGTATAAAAGCATCTACCCCAACAGCATCTGCAGTGCGAAGTAAAGCTCCTATATTCCCTGGTTTTTCTGGAGCCTCAGCAATTAAGATTAAAGGATTCTTAGGTAATTTTAAATCTGAAAGTACATTCTTTTTTGCTTTCGCGAAAGCAATCACACCCTCTGTACTACTTCTATAAGCTATCTTCTTATAAACGGCATCATTTACCTCAACAAATGACCTATCGCCTAATAAATCTTGCAAATCAGACAGAGAACAAAGAGAAGGACAATACAAAACCTTATCAATCACAATATTTCCTTGTATTGCTAATTGAATTTCTCGTAGCCCTTCAATAATAAAGGCTTGCTCCTTTTTACGTGCCCTAGATTTTTCTTGTAAAACAAGAATTTGCTTAATTAATGGATTTTGAAGACTAGAAATAGATGTTAACATATGACAAAAATAAGTCTTTTTAGTACCTTGCGACATACACTTTAAAAACAACTTATATGAAAGCGATTATCACGACTCTTATTCTTACAGCACTTTTAGTAAGCTGTAAACAAAATACTCATACACCAGAGGTTGCTCCTACTCCAGCTCCAGTTGTAAAGAAATATCCATCTGCAATGGATGCTATCTTTAAAGCACACGGAGGTATTGACACTTGGAATACAATGAACAACTTATGCTTTACTATAGAGAAAAAAGAAGGGAATGAAACACATAAAGTAGACTTAAAAAGTAGAAAAGCACGTATAGAAACTTCTAAATTCACATTAGGTTTTGATGGAGAGAAAGTATGGCTAGACCAAGACTCTACTTACTTTGCTCCTCAAAAAGCGCGTTTTTACCACAACCTTATGTTTTACTTTTATGCAATGCCTTATGTATTAGGTGATGAAGGTATTAACTATGAACCAGCAAAATCTATAGAATTTAATGGAGTAACATACCCAGGAACTAAAGTTTCTTTTGAATCAGGAATAGGAGACTCTCCTAAAGATGAATATCTTATTTATAGTGACCCTAAAACAAATGAAATGGCTTGGCTAGCATACACTGTTACATTTTTTAACAAACAAGAAAAAGGTAGTGAATTTAGCTATATAAAGTACGACCAATGGGTAGAGACTAATGGATTAAAATTACCTACTAAATTACGGTGGTATAAATTTGAAAACGGTTCTCCTACAGAAATGGTTAATGAATATACATTTATAAAGCCATCTGTAACTAAAACGGTTCTAGAACCTAGTATTTTTATAAAACCAGAGAGCGGTAAATTCGCAGAGTAATAATCTTATTACTTCTTAAATTTAAAACGCCACTTTGCTAAAAAGTGGCGTTTTATGTATTTATCAAGTTTTATAATTTCTTATTGTCAGTTTTGAACTTTAGTGTCATAGTGCTTCAGGGAAACTCTTATTATAATTAACCAATAAAGCGACCATATAACTGTACGTTTCAAGTCCTTTAGGTTGATTGTTTGCTTTGAGATAGCCTGTATAAAAGTACTTAAAAAAAGGTTCTAATGGGTTTTCCATTGTTTCCCAAAACAATTGCGATTTGGCATAATTCTTTAATATTCCAGGGCGTATTTTATCTCTAAGTGCTATCGCTTTTTCTTCATCTCTATCGTAAACATCACTCAAGCAATATCGCAATGCAAAGATACTTCCTGAGTATTGAAAATAAGGATCTTCATTATTTAAGGTAGCAAGAACTGCTATAAAATTAGCTTCGTTTTCTTTTGCATATCCCAATTGGTGTGCTTGCTCATGACAACTTACTACAGGCCACCTGTGTCCTGGTACTAGACCATTTATTTGTGCTTCATTAGTTATTGGGTTTAAATACCCGCTGTATCCCATAATAGAAAGTGGATAACTCAATAGTGAGGTTTTAATACTCTTAGGAGCATATTCTAATTTAGGAAACTGAGTTTTGAGGCGATTATACCCATTAAGGGTAGTCTTGAATAATTCTGCTTTCTTAAATCCACCTGCTCGGTCATCAGGAGTTTGATACGCCCCATTACCATCTCGTGTCAACACCTTTAC
>CAZJRA010000258.1:0-2858 GCA_964548335.1 uncultured Flavobacteriaceae bacterium
CCATAATATGGTAGCCTTTTTGATTATTATCTACTCACTAACCTTAAGCTATATTAAAAACAAAAAGGAATATTGCTTAGGTCTTTAATATTAAGTATTTTTGTGACAACTTATTTGAGGAAAGATTTGACTGCTTGCAACCTCTTAAAAAAATGCCTAAAATAATTACAATAGAATCTACTTCTATAATTATGTAATTTTTTAAGACTGTATCCGTCAAATCTTCAATCAGTTTTAAAAGACAATTATGGCTTACTTATTTACATCAGAAAGTGTCTCAGAAGGACACCCAGATAAAGTTGCAGATCAGATATCTGACGCACTTATTGACAATTTTCTTGCTTTTGACCCAAACTCAAAAGTAGCCTGTGAAACCCTTGTTACAACAGGGCAAGTTGTACTTGCTGGAGAAGTAAAAAGCAATACCTATATAGACGTTCAAAAAATTGCTAGACAAACTATTAATAAAATAGGATATACTAAAAGTGAGTACATGTTTGATGGTAACTCTTGTGGTGTACTCTCTGCTATTCACGAGCAGTCTGACGATATTAACCGCGGTGTAGACAGAGCCTCTAAAGAAGAACAAGGAGCTGGAGACCAAGGAATGATGTTTGGGTATGCTACTACAGAAACAAAAAACTACATGCCACTGGCTTTAGATCTTTCTCATAAGATCCTTATCGAGTTAGCAGCATTGCGTAGAGAAAGCAAAGAGATTACCTACTTACGTCCAGATTCTAAAAGTCAAGTAACCATTGAGTATAGTGATGATAATATCCCTCAGCGTATAGATGCCATTGTTGTATCAACTCAGCACGATGATTTTGATAACGACGATGCAATGCTTGCCAAAATACGTAAGGACATTGTAGACATCTTAATCCCACGCTTAAAAAACAAGCTGCCTGCGAATATCTCAAAGTTATTTAACGACAATATTAAGTATCATATTAACCCTACTGGAAAGTTTGTAATAGGTGGCCCTCATGGAGATACCGGGCTTACAGGGCGTAAAATTATTGTAGACACCTACGGAGGTAAAGGAGCGCATGGAGGCGGTGCTTTTTCTGGAAAAGACCCTTCTAAAGTAGACCGTTCTGCAGCATATGCAACTAGGCACATTGCAAAGAATCTTGTTGCTGCAGGAGTGGCAGAAGAGGCACTTGTGCAAGTTTCTTATGCAATAGGAGTCGTAGAGCCAATGGGGATTTTTGTAGATACTTATGGCACTTCAAAAGTAAATATGACCGATGGTGAAATTGCACAAAAAATAACAAGCCTTTTTGATATGCGTCCTGCTGCTATCGAATCTCGCCTTAAACTACGCTCTCCTATGTATAGCGAAGCTGCTGCTTATGGTCATATGGGGCGTAAAAATGAAACAGTCACTAAGACTTTTAGTGATCACAATGGCAATACTAAAGAGGTAGAAGTTGAACTCTTTACTTGGGAAAAATTAGATTATGTAGACAAAGTAAAGGCTGCTTTTTCAATCTAAACCCTGTCATTCTATATAAAATTAAAAGAGGCTTTACTAGTTAGTAAAGCCTCTTTTAATTTACATCTGTATTCTTTCCTCTTTCACCTTCTTTAAGTTCTGATTCTTCTAATTTTGCTTTCGCGAAAGCAAAACTTACATACCTTATAAGACAGCTTTATAAATTGTACTTTGTCGTAAGTAATACAATACGAGGTTGCACAAAATACTCTGTATTTCTAATAGTAATATCATTTACAGTATTTTGAGAAATAACATCTACATCAAATAAGTTTGTTGCTTTTAAACTAAACTCCCATTTACTCTTTGGTTTTTGGTAAAACAAAGCAGCTTCAAGAAACTGGTAGTTATTATCTATATCGGTAGTAGCATCATCGTCGTCATAATTAAAATACTCCCAATCTGCCGTAAAAATAAAGCCTTTTCCAAAAGCCCATTCAAAATTTGCAAAAGGGCGATCTGTAGTAAAAACTCTGGAACGCGTCGGTTGTCCGTTCAGCACCTTGGCGCTCGGCCCTTCTGCAGGTTGCAATTGCGAGACAAATTCGCGTTGGTACGGTAGTGTTGGCAATTGACAGTCGACGGAGTCTTGGAAGCAGGAAAATAAAGATGCACTTCGACAGGAACATAGAAACACATGGGAACGAAGATGCGGTTGGTTGTAGATCGATGGCGACGTTGCCCCGGTGTAACCGAAGCCAGAAGCTCGAACCGATCCGAAATGTCGCAACGTCCCGAAAGTTTTCGAATTGTGTCTGGCTATCAAACCCGCAGCCCTTGTGCCCATTTACGGAGTGTCCATAGTCGGTTCTAGGTCAACCCGAGCGTGGGCCAGCGACTCCATAGATATACGAAGGGCATCCTCGCTTCACACCATTCAAATCGCCGGGTACCACTCTAACAATCCTGAGCGAACCTCACACCCGGACCTGACATATTTTGATCGCAGGTCTCCAACGTTAACCAAGCTTCATTCAAGCCCATCAGCGCCAACGTCGACGTTGACCTGGACAGCTTCAAGCAGCCCTTTCTCCGATATTTGGCCCACTACTGCCTACAGATTCCAATGTATGTTGGTGGATGCCGGTACTTCTTTTTTGCAGCAAGAACTCCTGAGCAGTGCCGCGTGGTGGATATCCTACACTCCCATTAGATTTTGCTGGGTTCAACCTTTACTCGTGTGTTGTGACGGTTCCGTAACCTCACCAATCGGTGGTAGGATATAAAATCGGTCAGTTGTTTCGGGCTCACCGTCGTCTGACTTCAACCGCAGACGTATGGATGGTACTCCACGCTCGACATATAGGTAACCGCGTATTTGTGCGTACACTTCGTGCAATAGAAGAGGGGTACGCTC
>CAZJRA010000259.1:0-2854 GCA_964548335.1 uncultured Flavobacteriaceae bacterium
TTTCTAACGAAGAAAACTCTAGCTTTTTTATGGCGGTGGCTATGCGGCTGGAAATTGTGTTTAAAAATAAAAGCATTTTCAGCTTTTAAATTTTTAAAAAACAATCGAGGGTATTTAGCAGCGGCAATTTTACATATGGATTGATATAAATGTTGTAAAAAGGCTTTGACATAATATCTGTCGATATAATACGCGGTATCCGCCGTTTTACTTATAATAATATTTGTTCTATAATTTATATTATGTAAAATAGACTTTTTGAGAATTGTCCCCTACAATGGTATTATAATAGTTTTAAGAAATTTCTAATACATCTAACCTCTATATAAATGACTGTACTAATTCTATACAAGTATTAGTACGAGCGTATTAAACTTTTTTTAATCCTTAATAGAGATACGCTAGAAACTGTAGGCAAAGTATTAGACTGTTATAATCATTAATCAGCTACATTTGTGCTGTGCAAAATAAAAAATCGTCTCATCTAGAATTTATCGCCTTAATGGCGTCTCTCATGTCTGTTGTAGCATTAGCTATAGATGCATTACTTCCTGCATTAGATGTTATAGGCATTGCTATTGGCACTACAGAATTGGCAGATAATCAGTTGCTTATTACCATGATCTTTTTAGGTTTCGGGATTGGTCCTATGTTTTTTGGCCCTGCATCAGACAGTTTTGGTAGAAAACCTTTAATCTACATAGGCTTTTCAATTTTTATCGTGGCTAGTATTATTTGTGTGTTTTCACAAAACATGACGGTTATGATTATAGGTCGCATTTTACAAGGTATTGGTTTATCTTCTCCTCGTATCTTATCTATAGCCATTATTAGAGATAAATTTAGTGGTGATTATATGGCACGTATGATTTCCTTTGTGACAGCGGTTTTCTTATTAGTGCCTATTATAGCTCCAGCACTAGGAAAATGGGTGCTAGACACTTATAACTGGCAAGGTATTTTTTATGTGCAAATACTAGTAAGTTTACTGGTTACTATATGGTTTTGGCGACGACAGCCCGAAACCCTAATACCTTCTCATAAAAAGGCATTTACCCTAAAAGTATTTAATACAGGTTTTAGAGAAATATTCTCTAATAAAATTACTATGGGTTATACCATCGTTTTAGGGCTTATAACAGGCTCTTTTCTTGTGTTTTTAAGTAGCGCTCAACAGATATTTCAAGAACAATATGGTTTAAAAGAGGCCTTCCCTTCCATCTTTGCAGGTTTAGCCATAGGTATTGCAGTAGCTATATTATCTAATGCAAGCCTTGTAATGCGTTTTGGGATGCATAAAATTGTAGGACTAGCCGTTATGGGGTTCTTTGTGAGTTCGCTTGTATATGTACTCCTATTTCATAACACCCCTAACCCAACAGTATGGGTGGCGGTTGGCTTTTTTGCCCTTCAGTTTTTTGCGGTGGGGTTTTTATTTGGAAATTTAAGAGCTCTTGCCATGGAACCTGTAGGTCATATAGCTGGTATTGGAGCTGCTATTACAGGCTTAATATCCACTCTTATGGCAGTTCCTATAAGTACCTATATAGGAAGTTTTGTTACTACCACTGCCCTACCATTATTTTTAGGATTCTTAGTATGCTCTGGGTTGTCCTTAGTTTTTGTGTATTATTTAGGTCGATTCACTACTAAATAAAACAAGGCTATATAGCACTAGAAAGAGCACTTACAATCCCTACACCTGCTTCGGTTACATAACTCACGACAGCAAGATCATCACTGTCTGTAACCCAATGAGGTATTTTTAAAGTTACACTCCCCTCTCCTGCTGCTTTAACTTCTGTAAGATCTACAACAATATTGTGATTAGTAAGTGTTCTATTACGGTTTTCGCCTCGTTTAACACTAGTAACCCGTTTTTTAATAGTCAAGGCTAAAGTGATTGTTTGTGAAGAAGTTACAGCATCTAATTTATAATTTACAGATACATTTTCTGCTTCCTTAACCACTTTATTTAATTTTAAAGAAGGTTTATTGTCTGCTAATTTTGCGACAGATAAAGCCTTGGTCATTTTTTGTTGATCAGAACCTGTAAAATGGCTCCTTCCATTAATTATAGCTTGTGGAGTATACACTTGTCTAGAGCTAAAAGCTCTTGCGTATTTGTACTGCTTTTGAGTATAATCTTCTGTAGCAAAAGGATCTTTCCACCCTATATAATCCCAATAATCAACGTGATATGACAGGGTAATAACATCATCTCCATGTTTCTCTTGTATATCTGCTAGGAGTTGGTCTGCAGGCGGACAACTACTACAGCCTTGAGAGGTAAATAATTCGACTACAGTATTTTGTGCAGATAGCGCTTTCGCGAAAGCAAAAACAACCACCGTTAATAATAACTTTTTATACATGACTTTAATATTTAAAGAATAGGTCAACTTAATGCCTTATTCCTTACTCTAAAACTGCATAAAACTTTTATACTATAATGAACGTTTAGATGTTATTGCGATAGCTATTTTCTAAAACAAACCTAAAACCCTATTTTTGGATAATGAGAATACTGTTAGTGATTTTACTATGTATAGCAACGTCTAGTCAAGCACAAGATCTTGCTGTTTTAAAGTATAAAGGAGGAGGTGATTGGTACGGAAACCCTACTTCCCTACCCAATCTTATTGCGTTTTGTAATGAAAATATAAATACGACAATGAGTGAAAAACCGGAAACGGTAGCGCCCGGAAGCGTAGATATTTTTCAGTTTCCGTTGCTTCATATGACGGGGCACGGAAATGTTTTCTTTTCTGAAGAAGATGCCGAGAATTTACGTGATTACCTCATTAGTGGTGGTTTTTTGCATATAGATGATAATTACGGTATGTCTAAATAC
>CAZJRA010000260.1:0-2845 GCA_964548335.1 uncultured Flavobacteriaceae bacterium
AGATTAATTATAACTGAGGAATATATTAATGAGATTTCCACTTTCGTGGAAAAACTTAAAGTTTAAATTATGAAAAGAGCAGTATTTCCGGGGTCATTTGACCCTATCACTATAGGACATTACGATATTATAGAACGTGGTTTAACTTTGTTTGATGAGGTTATTCTAGCAATTGGAGTAAACTCAGCAAAGAAGTATATGTTCTCATTAGAACAACGTCTCAATTTTTTAAAGGAAACCTTTAAAGACGAACCTAAAATTAAGGTGATGAGCTACAAAGGGCTCACGATAGATTTTTGTAAAAGACAGGATTCTAATTTTATTTTAAGAGGTTTGCGTAACCCTGGAGATTTTGAGTTTGAAAAAGCCATTGCGCATACCAACCGTAAATTATCAGGTATAGAAACCATTTTTTTACTCACCAGTTCTGGGAAAAGTTATATCTCATCTTCTATTGTAAGAGATGTAATACGCAATGGAGGCGATTGTTCAGAGTTTGTTCCAGATATTGTAAAGCCTTGTGCAAATGATATTTGGATGAAAGCACATAAGGGATAACTTATCGTATTTTCTCCACAAACTCTTTTACGCTATTAGCTCCATTCTCAGTAAGGTGTTTTATAAATGCACTTCCTATAATGGCTCCTTTTTGGTGCTCGGTTGCAGCAGTAAATGTTTGTGCATCTTTTATTCCAAAACCAATTACTTGTGGGTTTTTTAAGTTCATTGCTGCGATACGCTTAAAGTAATCCTCTTGTGTATTCCCAAACCCAGAGATATTTCCTGTAGTACTAGCACTACTCACCATATAGATAAACCCATCACTCGCGGCATCTATTTGTTTAATGCGTTCATCACTTGTTTGTGGAGTAATTAAAAACACATTTATAAGTCCGTATTTTTCAAAAATAGCTTTGTAATCGGCTTCATATTCTGCTAATGGTAAATCAGGCATAATGATACCGTCTATACCTATTTCTTGACATCGTTTACAAAATTTCTCTACACCATATTGCAACATTGGGTTAAAGTAGCCCATAAGAATTAGAGGGATGTTAATGGTGTTTCTAACACCTTCTAATTGTGAGAATAGCTTTTCTGTAGACATCCCGCTGTGTAGTGCAGTGGTACTCGATTCCTGTATTGTCGGGCCATCTGCGAGAGGGTCTGAAAAAGGTAAGCCAACCTCTACCATATCTACACCGCTATCTTGCAATTGCGTAAGTATAGATAGCGTATCGTTTATTGCAGGATATCCTGCAGTAAAATATAAACTTAATAGTTTTTTATCTTGACCGAGTGTTTTTTGTATTCTATTCATCTAAATAAATTTCTGCGAAGGCAGACATCTCATCCGCCCAATCGCAATTTGGTATTCGTTTAATAAGTATTCTGCCTTCGTAGCAGATTTTTGAATTTAAGTTTCTCGTATTCACGAAAATGATTATTCTGACCTAAAGGCCAAAATAATCAATAAATGTATTCAAGTCTTTATCTCCACGTCCAGAGAGGTTAATCACGACCACGTCATCCTTTTTAAATTTTCTAGTTTCAAAAATAGCGAGTGCATGACTTGTTTCTATCGCAGGAATAATACCTTCTAGTTTACTTAATTCAAGACCTGCTTGCATTGCATCTTTATCCGTAACAGAAATAAATTCTCCACGTCCAGAGCGATATAAATTTGCGTGCATTGGTCCTACGCCAGGGTAATCTAATCCTGCCGAGATAGAGTAAGGTTCTGTAATTTGCCCATCTTCTGTTTGCATTAGTAAAGTCTTACTACCGTGAATGATTCCTTCACGACCTAATGCTGAGGTAGCGGCACTCTCTCCAGAGTCAACTCCTTTTCCGGCAGCTTCTACAGCAATAATTCCTACTTCTGGTTCGTCTAGATAATGGTAATATAAGCCTGCTGCATTACTCCCACCACCTACGCAAGCAACTACATAATCAGGGTTTTCGCGCCCTTCTTTTTCGAGTAATTGCTTTTTTGTTTCTTCAGATATTACAGATTGAAAACGAGCAACCATATCAGGATAGGGGTGTGGCCCTACAACAGAACCTATGATGTAATGCGTATCTACAGGATTGTTTATCCAATCACGTATAGCCTCATTTGTAGCATCTTTAAGTGTTTTACTCCCTGATTCTGCTGCTTTTACGGTAGCTCCTAGCATTTTCATACGTGCTACATTAGGAGCTTGACGCTTTATGTCTATAGCTCCCATATATACAATACACTCTAAGCCCATAAGAGCACAAACAGTAGCGGTAGCTACTCCGTGTTGTCCTGCACCTGTTTCTGCAATAATACGATTCTTGCCTAGGCGTTTTGCCATTAATATCTGACCGATAGTATTGTTTACTTTATGCGCTCCCGTATGGCATAAGTCTTCTCTTTTGAGATACACCTTTGTGCCGTATTTTTTACTAAAACGCTCTGCGTAGTAGAGTGGAGTAGGGCGACCTACATAATCTTTAAGTAACTGCTTGAATTCTTCTTGAAAAGAAGGTTCTTGTATTATCTGGATGTATTGTGAGCGTAGTTCTTCTACATTAGGATAGAGCATTTCTGGGATAAATGCTCCTCCAAAATCACCGTAATAACCACGTTCATTTGCTTGGTATGACATATCTAAATAAATTTCCGCGAAGGCGGAAATCTCATCCACCCAATCGCTATTGGTTTAATAAGTCTTCTGCCTTCGCAGAATATTTTTTAATGTAAGTTTCCTGTCTTCACGAGAAAGGTTTTGTTTTATAACATCCACTGTAAATCTTTCCAGTCTGGATTTATATCATTAATTAGATTTTCTTTCCATTCTCGATTCCATTTTTTTAC
>CAZJRA010000261.1:0-2844 GCA_964548335.1 uncultured Flavobacteriaceae bacterium
ATTTAAAAGACTTCGTATGCCTTTAAATGACAAAATGAAATTTGTCCAGAAAATGGTATTAATGAGTTCTCGACCTATCGTTATTGCCACAGAGAGCGTTACAGATAGCGCTGTACGCAGATTAGTTTTTGATGCAGGTGATTATATAGAAGATCTAATGACATTATGCGAAGCAGATATTACTACTAAAAATCCAAAACGTTTTAAGAAATACCATAACAACTTTAAGATAGTACGCAATAAAATAAAAGAGGTTGAAGAGCGTGATCACATTCGTAATTTCCAACCACCTGTAAGTGGAGATGAAATTATAAAAACATTTAACCTTAAGCCAGGTCGTGAGATTGGTATTATTAAAGAAGCTATTAAAGAAGCCATACTAGAAGGAGAAATCCCTAATGAGTATGATGCTGCCTACGACTTTATGCTTACTAAAGGAAAAGAATTAGGGCTATAAAAAAAGCCTTATTTTTCAATAAGGCTTTAATACAATTTAACAATTCTTATTTATGAGATCCATCACAATAAGGAGGATTCTTTGTTAGTTTACACGTACATAAATGAGCTGTCTTTGTTTCTGTAGCTTCAAAACGTAAACTAGGCGTACTCTCTGCAGCTTTATGAGCTCCATCACAAAATGGCTGATTCTCACTATGGCCACAAGTACACCATGAGTATTTTTTTCCTTCTTCCAGTTCACATGCGATAGGTACATCGCCTCCTCTTACTTTATTATTTTCCATAATACTTTTTTTTTATAATTTAATAATTACAATATACGCCTAAGAAACTTTGGATTAATTCTAAATTAAGGTTGATACTTATAGAAGAAGAATTCCATAATTATAAAAAAAATAAGGCTATACCTTATTTTTTTTTATTTCGTTTATTGTAGTTCTTATCACCTCTTGTTTTAGGTTTTTTATACTTCTTACTTATTATTCTCTTGTAAGATCCTCCTAAGTTTACTTTTTTGTTTTTCTCTTTCTTTTCATGAAATGCAGGGCCTGGAGCATCTTCATCATCTTTCCCTCTTCTAAGTGGGTTGTATATCTCCTTAGCTTCTGGTCGTTCTTCTGGAGTGAGTTCTTTAGATATCTCTACATTTTCGGGTAATACTTCTAAAGGAACTGACTGTTTCATTAACAACTCAATTTCTTCAAGATAGCCTTCTTCTTGAGGAGTACACATAACAATAGCTGTTCCTTTGCGTTGTGCTCTACCTGTCCTTCCTATACGGTGTAAATAGTTTTCTGGAAACAAAGGCACATCTACATTAATAACGTGTGATATATCGTCTATATCTAAACCACGGGCCATCACATCTGTAGCTATTAGGATACGTATTTTACCTTCTGTAAACTCTTTAATACTATTAAGGCGGTAATTTTGTGTTTTATTAGAGTGTATCACATTACACTGACCAGAAAAAGCTTCTTCTAATTTATTAAAAAGCCTATCTGCCATTCTTTTATTTCTAACAAACACTAATACTTTAGGATATGCTTTCGCGAAAGCGAGTTCTTCTAAAAGAAAATTCACTTTAGTATAAAAGTTAGGCGCTTTAAAACATTTCTGCTCTATGTTCTCTAAAGGGGTACCACTAGTTGCTACTGATATCTGGACAGGAGAATTAAAAAAGTCATTAATAAGAGCATTTACATCTTCTGTCATCGTAGCCGAAAACATAATATGCTGTCTTCTTGGAGGAAGAATGTCAAAAATATTCATGAGTTGAGGCCTAAACCCTAAATCAAGCATGACATCTACTTCATCTATAACTATTTTTTGTACAGATTTAAGTTGTAAAACTCTACTTACAGCTAAATCAAATAAGCGTCCTGGAGTAGCTACAATAATATCTTGACCTTGCGCAATAAGCTCTTTATGCCTATTAATATTTACACCTCCATATACTGCTGCTACACGTGTATCTAGATACGTAGTAAGCTTCTCTAATTCGCTTGCTACTTGCACCACGAGCTCTCGGGTAGGCACTAATATAATTACTCTAGGATTTTCTTGTTTAGAATAAGGTAGGCTTCGTAAAATAGGTAACAAATAAGCATATGTTTTACCTGTACCTGTTTGTGCTATTCCTACTACATCTTTACCACCCATTACTGGAGAAAAAGCCTGCTCTTGAATGGGTGTAGGAATTTCAAAACCTAAATCATCCAGAGCATTCCATAAAAATTTATTGAGATTTAGATCTTTAAATAGCATTGTGTCTTTTTTAAAACTGTTAAAGTAAGTCTTTACCTACTTATAATTACTAAACAGTCTATTAATTCTCTCTATTAAGATACACCCAACCTACTTGATCTGAAATATTTGGATCATTAAACTCTAAAACCCAATAATATACTCCCGTAGGTGCTTGGGTACCCCCTATTCCTCTATTAGGAACTCCATCCCAAAAAGGAATATCATTATCGCCTTCATAAATAAGGTTTCCTAAACGAGAATAAACATAAAGTTTGTAATCTTCAAAAACATTTTTCAATTTAGTGATTTCAAATGTATCGTTTATTCCGTCAGAATTAGGTGAGAAACCTTCCGGTATAAATGGTATACAATCTTCTATTTCTAATGTAATTTGTCCAACCTCAAAACATTCTAATTCATCATCTCCCTCAATACGCACAAATACAGTTTGTGGATTTGACGTATTTAAATAAGCGTTTGGATCTACTATTGGATCTATCTGACCACCTGCATTTTCTAAAGTTGTATAGAAACCTGTAATTAGATCAAATGGAATTCCCTCTAAACCAGGATTAGATGTTAAATCAAAAACAGCTGTTTCAAAACCATCATTACATTCCACCATAGAGTCAAATG
>CAZJRA010000262.1:0-2822 GCA_964548335.1 uncultured Flavobacteriaceae bacterium
ACTTCGGGTATGGTGTGTTTTATAACCGCTTGTAACTCTATAAGCATAGAACGCCATGGTTCTGGTTTAGAAAGAATATAATTATCGACTGGGTTCATAGTATAAATATATAAAAATTGTATTTTTCGCTTTCACATTCACCTATCAATATAGATAAGAAAAGTGTGCCTATTCTAAAAAATGCTTATGGTAAATCTCTCCTCTCTAGACTTTGTTATTATTATCGGACTCTTTATCATCATCTTAGGAGTTGGCTTGTATGTAGGCCGAAGTGCCGGCAAAAGCACTGGACAATACTTTTTATCTGGTCGTAATATGCCTTGGTGGTTATTAGGGCTCTCTATGGTTGCCACTACTTTCTCTACAGACACCCCTAACCTTGTTACAGACATTGTTCGTACTAATGGCGTTGCTGGAAACTGGGTATGGTGGGCTTTTTTAATTACAGGTTTACTCACCGTATTTGTATATGCAAAACTATGGCGCAAGTCTAATGTAAAAACAGATATCGAGTTTTATGAATTACGTTATGGAGGGACTGCCGCACGGTTTTTACGTGGTTTTAGAGCTATTTTTCTAGGCGTATTTTTTAATATGTTTGCGATGGCGGGTGTCATGCTTGCTGCCATTAAAATAGGAGAAGTAATGCTAGGCCTTGATGGGTGGGTAACCATCCTAATTGCAGGAAGTATTACGATGCTTTTTAGCACCATAGGAGGTTTTAAAGGCGTTGTGTATACCGATTTTATTCTCTTTTTTGTGGCAATGTTTGGAGCTATAGGAGCCGCTTGGTATATTATAGGTCTTCCTGAAGTAGGCGGACTAGAAGCAATGATTACACATCCTAATGTAGCCGATAAACTTTCCTTTATCCCCGAAGTATCAGATACCGAATTATTCACTACCATCTTTATTATTCCAATTGCGGTACAGTGGTGGAGCAGTTGGTATCCTGGAGGAGAACCTGGTGGTGGTGGTTATGTGGCGCAACGTATGCTAGCTGCCAAAAATGAAAACCACGCCATAGGAGCAACTTTCTTTTTTAATTTTATCCATATTGCCATACGTCCTTGGCCCTGGATTCTCGTAGCTTTAGCCTCTTTGGTTATCTTTCCTAATATAGAAAGTATTCAAATGGCTTTCCCACATATTTCACAGGATAAATTAGGACAAGACCTTGCCTACTCTGCAATGCTTACAAAACTTCCTAGCGGTTTATTAGGCGTCGTTCTAGCTTCTCTTGCTGCTGCATTTATGAGTACTATTTCTACACACCTCAACTGGGGTGCATCTTATATTGTAAACGATTTTTATAAAGCACAACTCAATAAAAACGCGACCGAAAAACAACAAATTAATGTGGCGCGTCTTACTACAGTTGTCCTTATGGTTATTAGTGCTTTTATGGCATTAGCCTTGCAGAATGCGCTGCAGTTATTTGAAATTATTATTATGTTTGGAGCAGGTACAGGGCTCGTATTTATTCTACGATGGTTCTGGTGGCGCATTAATGCGTGGACAGAAATTAGCGCTATGTTTGCTTCTGGACTCATTTCTATGATTCTTACATTTACGCCCTTAGGAGATATGCTGTTTGGAGGGGATGCGGTTTTTCCTGCGTACGCAAAATTTCCCTTTGTAGTCGTTACCTCTATGATAATATGGGTCGTAGTCACTTTTGTAACGCAACCAGAGTCTAAAGAAGTGTTACGCTCTTTTTATAAAAGAACACAACCTGGAGGTCCTGGATGGAAAAAAGTGATTACAGAAGCTCAAGCAGATGGAGATAATCTAGTAGACGCTGTAACTCCTTGGAGTGTCCCTAATGGCATTCTCGCAATGTTATTAGGATGTGTATTTGTGTACGGTTCTCTATTTACTATGGGCTACTTTATTTATGGGCAAATGACTAAAGGGTTTATTGGTTTTGGCGTTGTTATTGTATCTGGTATTTTACTACTAAAGGTTTGGAAAAAAATGCGCGACAATCTCATTTAACACACTACATAAAATGAAAAAACAACTCACCTCCCTATTTTTAATTGCCTTTACGCTACTAACGTATGCGCAAGAAAGCACAAGCACTTACCAAAAGGCGTTAGACATCATTACAAATAATCCTGATTTTAAACGATTAGACATACAGGAGTATACACTCTCTAAGCAATCTATAAGTTTTATTAATAGTGCGTATGCCTTTTATCTTGATGAGCCTAACCGTTCTTTTATCGAATATGATTTTGAAAATCATTTTGGAGAACTTTACCAACCTATCGAGATTAAAGAATTTGAGTCTTTAAGAAAAAGAAAACGTGCTAAACATATCTTATATGTGTCAGAAACAGAGCAAGCGCATTTTATTGTAGAGCTCTTTTCTTTTAAACGAAAAAAACGTGGTAAGTACCCTAAATTTTATAGCGGAACGAGTTACTCCTTCTTATTTAAAAAAGAGACTCATGGAGGTGTGAAATATTTGCGTATGATTAAGATTTCAAATCAGTAAGTAAGAAAGTACTCTTTTGTTAAAACATGAATACGACAAAGGAAAGCACCCTTAGGCACCTCCTTTTCTTGGAAAGATATTCTTGCGTATGTAGCAGGAGGCGTACTTATTCTTATATTTGATAAAGTAACAATAAGCTTATGCACTGCAAAGACATTTTAAACCTTACCTATCAAGAGATATTAAAGGAAGAAAATTTAGGGGCAGTAGCTTCCTATATTCCTGAGTTGGCTAAAGTAAATCCAAATCAACTAGGGGTCTGTTTAATTACAAAAGAAGGTAGCTTTTACAGTTGTGGTGATTCTCAAACCTCCTTCTC
>CAZJRA010000263.1:0-2813 GCA_964548335.1 uncultured Flavobacteriaceae bacterium
GTACATGCAAAGCAACAAGGAATGGAGTATCCTATGATTTGCTGGAATTATGGTCGTCCTAACGAGGATGGAACTTATAGTGATCGTACAAAATACGGGATGATATCTGTAATTATTCACGAGGTGGGGCATAACTATTTTCCTATGATTGTAAATAGTGATGAGCGCCAATGGGGATGGATGGATGAAGGTTTAGATACCTTTATGCAATACCTAACAGAGCAAGAATTTGGAAAGAATTATCCAGAGGCAATAGGAGATAATAAAAACTATCCTTCTAGGAGAGGAGCACCTTCTAAAATTGTTTCTTATATGAAAGGAGATCAAAACTTTATTGCTCCTATAATGTCTAACCCAGAAAACGTATATCAGTTGGGTTCAAATGCGTATGGTAAGCCAGCTACAGCTCTTAATATCTTAAGAGAAACGGTTATGGGACCAGAACTTTTTGATCACGCTTTTAAAACGTATTCACAAAGATGGATGTTTAAGCACCCTTCACCAGAAGATTTCTTTAGAACTATGGAAGATGCATCTGCTGTAGATTTAGATTGGTACTGGAGAGGATGGTTCTATAGTACAGAGAATGTAGATATAGGAGTAAAAGAAGTAAAGTCTTATTACGTTACAGATAATGTAACTAAAGCTGGTAGAGCAAGACTAGAGCGATTTGGAGTTACAGATCCTAGTACTGCAAATGTAGTATATGTAGTAGAAGAAGGAGATGAGGATTTTGATCCATCTTTAAAAGGGAAGTCTATGTTAGAAAATTCACCTACTCTTAAAGAGTATATGATGGATAACTTTACTCCTCAAGAAAGAGCAAAAATTAAGAATCCTAAGCACTTATATAAAGTAGTTTTTGAAAAGCCAGGAGGAATTCCAATGCCTATTATTGTAGAGTATGCTTATGCAGATGGAACTACAGAAAAAGTAACATACCCTGTTCAACTTTGGAGAAAGAATGATAATGAAGTAAGTAAAACACTTGCTACAGACAAAGAGCTTGTTAAAATCACAATTGATCCAGATTTAGAAACTGCAGATGTAGATACTGAAAATAATAGCTGGCCTAAAGCTGAAAAGACTGGGAAGTTTGATAAGTTTAAGGAGAAAATGAAAGGTTAAAAAAGCAATCTTTTAACTTAATAATTGATTAAAAAAAGCCTCGCAGATTGTGAGGCTTTTTTTATGTTTTTAAACACACAACTTATAAGTATCTTTGCAGTATGATGGGACTACCTCTTTTTATTAGCGGCACAGAGATTACCTTTATTATCTTTATAGTAATTATGGTTTTTGGTGCAGATAAAGTTCCAGAAATTGCTAGAGGCTTAGGGAAAGGAATGCGTACGCTTAAGAATGCAACCAATGATATTAAGTCTGAGATTACTAAAACAGCAGAAAAACAAGGGGTAGATATGAACCTCACTACAGATATTAAAGAGCAAATAGATAAGGCCAAAAAAGACATCAACGATATCACAGGCCCTGTCAAACGACAGTTTTAATGGAGCAACTTGCTCAATGGGATAAAGAATTATTTGTATGGCTCAACGGGTTAGGAGTAGAGGGCTATGACTCATTTTGGTTATTCATTACCCATATTGAAAATTGGATTCCTCTTTACATTTTATTTTTTATCTTTTTTCTGTTAGCGCTTTCGCGAAAGCAAACGCTTATTACTACCCTTTTTGCAGGACTCACTATACTATCTGCTTTAGGGATTACCACCTTCGTAAAGAATACGGTGAGTAGGTTAAGACCTAACAATACTCCAGAATTAATTGATACTATACGAATACTACAAAACCCTATAGATTATAGTTTTTGGTCAGGGCATGCAGCAGTTTCTTTTGCTACGTCTATTTTTGTAATATGGGTACTACGCTCTAGGTCTAAATGGGCATATCTTATCTTTATATGGCCTTTACTCTTTACTTTAAGTCGTGTATATGTAGGAGTTCATTATCCAATAGACCTTTTTGTAGGTGCGATAGTAGGTTGGGGTATAGGTTATTTTTATTATAGTGTTTGGAAGAAAATTATTAATCCTATAATGACTTAATAACTCTGCTTACAGTAAGGCCGTCGCGTATGGGTAGTAAGACCGTTTCTAAGCGTGAATCTTCCTTTAATAAGCTATTATATTCTAAGAGAATTTTTGTGTCGATATCTTTTTCCTGTAATGGTTCGACCACTTTGCCGCTCCAGAGTACATTGTCAGAGAGTATGATACCTCCAGGATTCATTTTGTCAATAATGGTGTGAAAATAATTAATATAGTTTCTCTTATCTGCATCTATAAAGACAAGGTCGAAGTTTATATCTAAGGTTGGAATGATTTCTAAGGCAGGCCCTAGGTGTTGGTGTATTGCTTTCGCGAAAGCAGAAGCTTGAAAATGCTTTTTTTGAAAATCAACTAACTCTTCTTTAATATCTATAGTGTGTAAGGCTCCATTTTCTTGAAGCCCCTCTGCAAGACATAAAGCAGAGTAGCCTGTAAAAGTCCCAATTTCTAGAATGTGCTTTGGGTTTACCAACTTAGAAATCATACTGAGTACTCGTCCTTGATAGGCTCCAGAGAGCATACGCGGCTGTAGTATTTTTTGATAGGTCTCTCGTGTAAGCGCTTGTAAATGTTCTGGCTCATTAGCCGAATGTGCGACTACATAATTGTCTATATCTTCAGGAAGGAAGTGCATGATTTTGTTTGTTATTTACCTAATATCCTTTTCTTAAAGGCTTCTTTCTTTTTTTCGTTATCTCCATACAACCATCGTACTACATTTTCATCCCATATAGCATCATAC
>CAZJRA010000264.1:0-2812 GCA_964548335.1 uncultured Flavobacteriaceae bacterium
CCTTATAATCGGTTTATGTAACACGGACTTCCCAACAATGAAACCTTGTATTCGTGAAGAAGTTTACCTTATGAATATTGACAAAAAATTGATATTCCATATTTATGATGATAGGGGTTTAGACATTCTTGCAACTGATAAGAAAGTATTGAATGAAATTTATGACCGATTTGATAAGTGGATTTTAGAATACGATAGAGAGAAAATCAAACGACAATTGAATAAATAAAACGTGCTACAACAACGTATATAGCTCATAGCTAATTAGTTGATTAAACGAAGTTAAAGCATATTTGGAAAGTCTACAATTTTCAAGTCATTGTATTACATAAAAAAATAAAATACAAATTCGCAGAAAAATCTATACAATTCATTGCTTAATTAACGATACTAAAATTAAAATTATATCGTCAAAATCAAAACGGCATTATATTTGGTTCTAATACATTATTTATATCTTTAACCCCTAATTTAATTACAAAATTGATGAAAAAATTCTTACTACTCCTATTTATCGTTAGCTCGGCATTCACAAATGCACAAGAAGTAGATTTTCATACGGTAGCCTTAAAGTATTTACAATCTAATGGAACTTCTAAGCAGTATGAAGGAGCTATAGATCAGCTATTTACTTTATTAAAGCAACAATATGCAGAAAAAAATGTTTCCCAAGCTACTTGGGATGAATTAAGATACAGTTCTTCTGAAGAGATAGACCGCATATTAAATATGCTAGTATCTGCTTACAGAGGTAATTATGAAAAGCAGGACTTAGTAAGTATGCTAGCCTTTAACCAAACTCCTACAGGAAGACAATTAATTGTAGATAGAACAGCTTTAAGCAAAGAACAGCGTCAGATAGCTGCAGATTTTTACAATTCGCCTACAGGTCAAAAAATATTAACTTCAGAGCAGCAAGTTGCACATAGCGTTTCTGAAGTATCAGAAATATGGAGTCGTGACCTTTATCGTATGGTTGTAGATAAACTTGCAGCAAAAGGATTTACACTGCACTAGTAAGCCTTGCGAGATACTCGTGATGCGTACCTTCTAAAATGAGTTCACAATTGAGCTCATTTTTTTTTGCGTGTAAAGCAAGGGTTTCAAAATCTAGATATAACCAATTAAAAGGTTCTGAAGTGTATTGCTTGTAAGACATTGCCATTTCTACCTCGCCATAATACGCCTTGTGTAGATCTACCCAATAACTACCATCTTCGTCTTCAAACATATACTTTATATCAGACCCATCTATCAGTATTTGTCCGCCGGGGTTTAAAAGAGATTTTAAGTGTTGTAAATAGATATCTATTTTGTCGATGGTTTCAAAAATACCTGTACCGTTCATTAAGAGGAGTAAGGTGTCATACTTAGTTGTATGATGTAGTATATGTCTGTGAATGGTAGTGTGTAAACCTCGCTTTCGCGAAAGCGTAACCGCTCCTTCAGAAATATCTAACCCTGTTACATTTATCCCTTTTTCTTGCAACCACAAGCTATGGCTTCCTGCGCAGCATCCTATATCTAAGGTTTTTCCTTGCGATAGTATTAAGGCTTTTTGCTCTATTGCTGGCATCTCATCAAAATCTCTAAAGAGATAGGGAATAGGCATTGCGTCATCTTCTGTTAGGGAAGAATGTACCGTAATATCTTCGGTATAAGAGTCGTTGTGATAGTCCCATAAAGCCTTGCCAAAGATATCTTTATTACTAATCATAGGGGCGTTATATTTGTGTTATGGATGAGATTTTAAAAGGACTCCCTCAGTTGGCCAAAGATAGGCATAACGAGAATAAAAAATTCTTTGCAAAACTACGTAAGAAGCCTCCTAAAAAGTTAGACTATCTTATGCAAGAACTGCACGAGGAGGAGTTTAAACGTACAGATTGTCTGGAGTGTGCAAACTGCTGTAAAACAACGGGGCCACTTTTTACAGATAAAGATGTCACGCGTATCGCGAAGCATTTTAAAATAAAAGAACAGGCTTTTATCTCTCAATTTCTTAAGATAGATGAAGACAATGATTATGTACTGCAAAGTGTGCCTTGTACATTTCTAGGTGCAGATAATTATTGTTCTATTTACGAAGTGCGTCCTAAGGCGTGTAGAGAGTTCCCACATACAGACCGTAAGAAGTTTCAACAGATAAGTAATCTTACCTTAAAAAATGTGGCTATCTGCCCTGCGGCTTATAATATTGTGGAAGAGATGAAAAAGCGGATTTCTTAGAGAGTTGAAAAAAAGAATACAAAGCATAGAACACAGACTATTGCTTAATAACTAAAAATTACAGTAGAATCACTCCTTAGACTTCTTTTGTTTTTTCTTCTTTCCTAACGAAATCTTATAGTCGTCTGTATTTCCTTTAATCTTGAGATTGAGGTACTTTGTTTTTTTGTTTGGGTCTACTTCTATAATTTCATCTTCTTGTGTACTGCTAATACTATCGTTCTTTTTCTTAAATAGTTTTTGGGCAGATGCTTTTTTTATCGTTTTCCACGGAATACGCATGTAATAGTCAATATTTTGATTGCTGTCGTGTGTTCCGGATAATTCTATATGACCTAATGTAGACTCTATGGTCATAGTAGGAATAGTCATTTTTCCTTTATCTACTTGAAAAGTGTTTTGTAGGGTGTCAAACTTAACATTCCGTAAGTTCTTATCACCCATATAATCAGACAATGCAAGCATAGGGTCGAAGTTCTTTAATCTTCCGTTTAATACTTTTACGTCCATTTCTAGTGTAGACTGGTCTAAGTCTGGTACCATATCTGGGTACATTCGTATCTTTCCTTTAATAGTAGTAGAT
>CAZJRA010000265.1:0-2811 GCA_964548335.1 uncultured Flavobacteriaceae bacterium
ATTGGATAACTTTACAGATATAGATCTTTGGAAAGAGAAATTTCCTCCTCAAAGTTGGTTGTTTGATGGTTTTGTAATTGCAAATTTATATAATGCAACTACAGATGTCTCTATTTCCGACTTTAAAACAAGCTTACTTAAGTATGATAAGAGTGAAGAAGGATTTATAGAGGGTTTTCAGGAAGTTTTTAGGTCTATCTTCAATATTCAGGATATTAAAGTAGGTTTTTCTTCTTACAATGAGGAGATACATACATTAGAGAGAAGTGCAGAAAAAGTAATGAAAAGCTATGTATTGTTTAATGATCATACTTCTACTTGTAATACAGCTTTGTGCCCAGGTTCGTATCATAACATTTTTGTAGAAAATACATTTTTTTCGATTTCAGATGTAGAGAAGTCTTATAAAGAGAAACCAGAAGAAAGGTTCTATAAGAACCTATTAGATCAAGGTGTTAAGAGTGCTATCTGTGCTCCTATAACTCATGATGATAAATTTTTAGGCTTATTAGAAATTGTATCTCCCACTAGACAGGTGCTTAATAGTGTAAATGCAAATAAGTTGTTAGATTTAATGCCAAATCTTGTGGATACGGTATTGCGATATAAAGCTGAGGCAGAAAATGCACTTGAACTTATTATCCAGCATGAGTGCACATCTATTCACCCTAGCGTTTATTGGAAATTTAGAAATGAGGCTAAACGAATACTTAAAGCTCAAGCAGAAGAGAAAAAAGAAGTTACTTTTAAAGATATAGTGTTTAAAGATGTATATCCTTTATTTGGCCAGATAGATATTAAAGGGTCATCACAATCGAGAAATAGTGCAGTACAAAAAGACTTGTTACTTCAACTTAGTGAGTTAAAAAATGTTTTAGAAACAGGACGAAAAGAGCAAAATCTTCCTATTTATGATGAACTTTTATATAGGTTAGAGGGGTATGAGCAATCTATATCCGTAAGACTTGAGGCAGATAGCGAACAGAAAGTATTTGCTTTTATTAATAAGGATCTACAACCCCTATTGGGCCATTGAAGTACAATAGCAACGCCTAGGCTTAAAAAAATGATTGTTGACTATTATGAACTAATAGATAAAAATACAGGAAGTATTTATAAGAATAGAAAAGCGTATGACGAGTCTGTGATGGCTATTAATAAAAGAATGGCCATTGTTTTAGATGAAAAACAAACGGAAGCACAAGAAATGTATCCACATTTTTACGAGCGTTTTAAGACAGATGGGGTAGAACATAGTATGTATATAGGAGAGTCTATTACGAGAGAAAATAGCTTTAATAAAATTTACCTATATAATTTACGTTTGTGGCAATTACAAGTGATGTGTGAGATGGAAAATGAACATTATAAGCTTTCGCGAAAGCTTTCTCATCCGCTAGATGTTGCTTCTATGATACTTGTATTTAGTACTCCACTTTCTGTGCGATTTAGAATGGATGAAAAACGGTTTGATGTAGATGGAACTTATAATGCACGATATGAGGTGATTAAAAAACGCGTAGATAAAGCCTATATTAAAGGAACGAAGACTCGTATTACACAGCCAGGAAAAATAGCTATCGTTTATAGTCAAAAGAAGGATGAGAAGGAATATCTAAATTACATACGTTTCTTACAGGCAAAAAAGCACATAGGGGAGAATGTAGAGGTTGTAGATATAGAAGATTTACAAGCTGTTACAGGGCTTAAAGCAATTTTAGTAGAAGTGCTTTATAAAACAAAAACAGGAGAAAAAAAATATTACAACTATGACGACCTTATGAAAGAGCTAAAGATATAAAGTTTATTGTGTTATATACTACGGTTTCTGTTTCTTGCATTTTAAAGCATAAGGCAAAGGCTATGGCAGTAGCTACAATACCTATAATGAAAACGGTATAAGTGACTCTTAAAATCCTGTATTTTCTATTAAGAACAAGGCCTAAAAAATAAAGATCTTTTGTAAGCGAAGAGTAGATGTACTCTTTGTCTTTCATCACCTCATTTATAGCCCATTCAAACTCAGTAAGACTCATTTTATGAAAGTTACCAAAGAAGAGTAGGTTTACTTTTTTCTCATTAACATCTTCTCTAGTAAACTTACCACTAGTTATGTTAGGCCTTGTGGCTAATACAGACAATATCATTGAAACAATACTAAAAGTAATAAAGATGATAGTAGGTATAATTAAATAACCATTATTAGGGTTATCTAATTTAGGAATTAAATTAGAGAGCGCTAGAGAAACAATAATAGCATTTACAGAGAGTAAAATGTTTGCTTTTGTGTCTGCAATATCACTCAATTTTATGTGATTTCGTAACGTAATTCTAAACATAGATTGGACCCCTTTTTCTGGGCTTTCCTCTTTAAGTTTATTTTTTGTTTTTTTCTTTTCTTTTTTAAAATCCTTTTGTTCGTTGATCATGTCGCTTAAATGTTTGTCTTTTACTGGCTTCCAGTTTTTAATTGCGTATTCTGTATAGTATTGGTGTTGGTGCGTAAATTTTATATTACACTCTCTCCACTGATCTACAGAGTAATCTATATTATTTATTAATGATAGTTCCTGTCGAAGATACTCACTAGTTTCTTTAAAATAATCTTTCCCAAAATGAGAAGAATCTGCATCGCATAATGCCTTTTCTAATTCATTAGTAGGAGGAACTCCCATTTTTGTAGCTAGTATGGTTTGAACTACTTGATTAATTATTTTTTGATCAAGCCCTTCTTTTGATAAGAAATCTATTGCCATTATAGCGCTTGCCTCTTCATGATTTTCTTTATCCCTTGTATATCCTATGTCGTGT